>CAZAHL010000120.1:0-19351 GCA_964484845.1 uncultured Chryseolinea sp.
ACGGAGGAAGGTTTCTTTAAGATTGTTGACCGGAAAAAAGATATGATCAAAGTTTCAGGTTTTAATGTCTTCCCAAATGAAGTTGAAAATGTAATTGCTTCAAATTCAAAAGTCTTGGAAGTCGCTGCCATTGGCGTAGCCGATGAAAAATCCGGCGAGGTAATAAAGGTGTACGTCGTTAAAAAAGATCAATCGCTAACCGAACAGGAATTAAAAAAGTATTGTCGCGAAAACCTGACGAATTACAAAGTGCCCAAACATATTGAATTCAGAAATGAATTACCAAAAAGCAATGTAGGTAAGATAATCAGGCGTATACTCAAGGAAGAGCATACGGGTGTCGCCATAAAGTAAGTAACTTTGATTTTTAATGAAGTAACTAACCAGTACGGCTATGATGGGGTTTTTTGAACATCAATATCTTTCTTACAAGAAAAATCATATTAAGAATCTGTTGGCCCTTGCTAAATCCGATGGGCACATGCATCCGAAAGAGGAAGCTTTGCTTTATAAAATTGCCGGGCGGTATGGTTTAAAAGATCGCCAGGTCAAACTGTTGATTGATGCGGATGAGAAATTTGAAGTGAATGTTCCGGATAATCACAACGATCGGATGAATTTGTTATACGATCTCATCCTGATGGTCTATGCCGATGATGTTATTGATAAACACGAAGTAAAATTTTGTGAAGAAGCAGTAAGACAATTTGGTATGAAGGAAGAACTCGTTGCCTGGCTACTGGAAGAATTTGAAAGAGGAACACCGCCTCCACCGGATGAGTGGGAAGAAATGAAGCTCGAAGCAAAGCAGAATTTTATGAGGCAATAGTCCTGCGGAGTTGGGTTTCGATGTTCGATGTTTGAGGTTGGAGGTTTCGGCCCGCCAAATTCGTACGTTGCTTAAAGATGACCGGGCTTTTTATGCGCTCATTTGGAAGCCCTTCTCTACCGTCATTGTAAGCCTACGAATTTTTTTAAAAATCACTGCCCTTCCCGCGTGGGCATCCCCAACTGTGAGACTACACAAGCAAAGAACCGCACTCGAGTCAAACCAGTCCCTTTCAAATGCCGGCTTCTCTATTTGCACATTATAGTTGGGTTCGATGTTCCATGTTTGAGGTTTGACCGCCGAATTTGCACGTTGCTTTAAGATGACCGGGCTTCTTATGAATCATACGGAGGCCCTTCTCTACCGTCATGCCTAGCCTACGAATTTCTTAAACATCAATGCCCTTCCCGCGTGAGCATCCCCAGCTGTGAGGCTACACAAGCAAAGATCTGCACTCGAGCCAAACCAGTCTTTAAGCAATAGTCCCGCGGAGGGTTGGGTTTCGATGTTCCATGTTTGAGGTTTGAGGTTTCGGTCCGCCGAATTTGCAGTTTTCTTTAGGGTGACCGGGCTTCTTATGCGCTCATGCGGAGGCCCTTCTCGACCGTCATGCCGAGCCTACGAATTTTTTAAACATCACTTCTCTTCCCGCGTGGGCATCCCCAACTGTGAGACTACACAAGCAAAGACCCGCACTCGAACCAAACCAGCCTCGTTCAAATGCCGGCTTCTCTACCTCGGTGAAACGTGCCGGAGGTTTTTAGCATCTTTAGAAACCTGAATTCTTCCCCCATATAGAACAGCACAGATAATCAATTGAATACGCAAGATGTAAAATACGCCCTTCGATATTCAGTGGTCGAAAACTGTGTTTAATCTTTGCACGTGTAAAGTATATTGCTAGAATAGGTCTACTCGCATTTCATAGCTCTCCTCCCGGGCAGCATGTTTCATCCGGGCTGCGCCCAATCCACGCAAACCCCTGGCAGGCCAAAGATTGGCTGAGGTCCGGCTGAAATGCTGAATTAACGAACATGTTACAAACCTGAATCCTTCCTCCTCATAATAGAACAGCGCAAAACAATTTATTGGATACGCAGAAGATAAAACGCGCTCCTTCGACATCGATATTGGCACCTCCGCGAACTCAGACTATAATGTGCAAGTAGAGACGTCGGTATTTGAAAGGCACTGGTTTGACTCAAGTGGAGGTCTTTGCTTGTGTAGTCTCACAGTTGGGGATGCCCACGCGGGAAGGGCCGTGATGTTTGAGAAATTTGTAGGCTCGGCATGACGGTAGACAAGGGCCTCCGCATGAAAGCATAGAAGCTCGGTCACCTTAAACAACGTGCAAATTCGGCGGGCCGAAACCTGAAGCCTCAAGCATGGAACATTAAACTCAAGTCCAAGTCTTTGCTTGAGTAGTCTCACAGTTGGGGATGCCCACGCGGGAAGAGAAGTGATGTTTAAAAAATTTGTAGGCTCGGCATGACGGTAGACAAGGGCCTCCGCATGAAAAGCATAGAAGCTCGGTCACCTTAAACAACGTGCAAATTCGGCGGGCCGAAACCTCAAACCCGCTATCTGATCAAAAAACTTTTTCTATTCCCCAAAATTTATCAATGATAACAAGGATGGAAAGAATTCCTAACAAAACGGGACAGACATATTGAATGGTAAAATTTAAATACTTCTTAATGAAAGAATTCATATAACCTTCATTCCCTAGGGATAACTCTTCATTCATGTTATTAATTTTCCATCGATAGGTAATGAAGGCACACATCAATCCTCCGCCAATAGTCAGTGAGATATCACACATGTCGGCAACGAAAACCAAAAAGTCCTGACCTTTGTAAAAGGGTAGTTTGTTGAGCGCAGGTACCATACCCTGACTTACCATAATGGGAAGACCCAGAACAAAAATCAACAGCGCTAAACCCCACACCACTTTTTTTCGCTCCATTTTCTTTTGATCCACCAGATATGCAACGGGGACTTCCAGCAACGAGATTGTTGAAGTGAGGGCAGCAAAGCACACGAGCAGAAAAAATAACCCGCCTACAATTCTTCCGAGAATGGGTCCCATCTCGTGGAATATTTGAGGGAGCACGATAAAAATAAGTGGCGGGCCTGCGGTAGCAACTTCTGTGATTTGAAGCTTGTATTGCAAAAAATGAACAAGAGGAAATACCATTAAGCCTGCTAAGAATGCGACGGATGTATCAGCCATGGAAATTACCACGGCGGAGGAGGTAATGTTCTCCGTCTTTTTTAAATAGGAGCCGTACGTAATTAATGCACCCATTCCCAGGGATAACGAAAAGAACGCTTGCTTTAATCCTTCAAATACCGTTTGAATTTTTAATTCGTTAAAGTCTGGAACCAAATAAAATTTAACTCCGGCCATAGCATTTGGTAATGTAAGGCTATAAATAATGATGCTTATAAGTATTAGATACAAAGCTGGCATCAATATTTTATTAGCACCTTCAATGCCCTTTTGAATTCCTTTGGCGACAACGAATGCAGTCATTGCCATAAATATTAGGGAGAATAGGAGATTTGAATTCGCGATTCCGACAGGACTGCTGAGGTCAAGTATATCGTTAACGAAAAGTCCAAAGAAAGAACCAAAGTCAGCTTGATTGAGCAGATCGCCGAAAGAAATGTGGAGGAAATAGCCAAAGGCCCATCCCGCTACAACATTGTAAAACGCCAGAATAAAAATACCGGTAAGGATTCCAAACACGCCAAGGTATCCCCAACTTTTCCCTCCCAATTTTTTGTAGGAGCCATAAGCATCCGAGCCGGCTTTACGGCCAATGGCAATTTCTCCTACCATCACCGGATAGCATAGCAGAAACACGCAAATCAGGTAAATAAATAAAAATACAGCACCTCCGTTTTGGCCCGCCAGATAAGGGAATTTCCAGATGTTACCAAGTCCTACTGCTGACCCGGCCGCTGCTAAAATAAAACCGATCCGGCCTGAAAAATTACCCCTGTTCGCCATGAATGTTGATCTGGAACGTTTGAAGGCAAGCAAAATAGACCTTAAACTTTAATTATCAAATAAAGAAAGTATTGGGCGAATGAACATGCACATTCAATTCGTAAACCTTAATCATAATTACATGGTTTACTACCTTATCTGTAATAACTTAGGCGAAATTTAACTTTCTATCGTTTCAGATAAACGGTAAATTGGCAAATGTAAGTAGAAGGTAGTATGGAAGAATTCAGAAAGCTCACCACGCAGGAAAAAGCCCTTAGAATAAATTTAAGTAAAGCGATTTATGGATCCTTTGCAGAGATCGGCGCAGGACAGGAAGTAGCGGCAAATTTTTTTAAAGTCGGAGGAGCCTCAGGTACTGTAGCAAAGACGATGTCGGCCTACGACATGAAATTTAGTGACGCTATCTATGGTGTCGGTGATCGATACGTATGTGAAGAGCGGCTTATCCGCATGCTCGACCATGAATATGTTTTGTTGGCAGAGCGGCTCCCGCACCGGATTGAGACCACGCGATTTTTTGCGTATGCCGATACGGTCGAAGTAATTAATTATGAACGTACAAATCAGGGACACGGCTGGATCGGGTTACGGTTTCAATTAACGCCGCAAACCGAAGCAAATGACTGTATTATCCATGTAAAAATGCATGATACAGATCCCCTTCAGCAGCAATATGCATTAGGAATCGTGGGCGTCAACCTGCTTTATTCCTGTATGTTTATGAGTGATCCCGAGGAAATTCTCATGTCCTTGTTGGATGGACTTACTGTCCGAAGGGTCGAAATAGATATGTTTCGGTTGAATGGTCCCGACTTTAAGCACGTTGACAATCGGTTGATGGCACTCAAGTTAGTGAGAGGCGGATTGACTAAGGCAGCGATGTTCGGCCCTGATGGAAATGTGATGCAACCATCAGACGAACTTTATAAAAAGAATGTGCTGGTACTCCGCGGAAGATTTCGGCCTCCCACACATGTAAACGTAGATATGCTTCTGGCTTCCCGCCGACATTTCAGGAATGAGTCGGATGTTAATCGTTCGAACATCATGTTGGTTTCGGAACTTACTCTTAATGATCTTAGTCCAGACGGTAAAATTGATGAAAAAGATTTCCTCCATCGCGCAGATATTCTTTGTTCACTGGGACAGAATGTATTGATCTCAAATTATTTTGAATATTATCGACTCGTTGATTACCTATCCAAAATTACGAAAGGAAAAAAGATAGGAATCACGATGGGTATCTTCGCACTGCAAAAAGTATTTGAGGAAAAAACGTACGAAAACCTGAGAGGAGGGATCTTAGAATGTTTTGCTTCCCTCTTCGGCACCAACGTAAAGCTATATATTTACCCCGCGTGGAAAAAAGATTCAGACCAGTTATTCACGTTAAAGGATTTTGAAGAAAGTCTCCCGGATAATCTTAGGAATCTGTACCGCTATCTCATTGATAACAACAAATTAGAAGAGATAGGGGAGGCGAACGTGAAAAATCTGCACATCATTTCTGATAACGTGCTGGCCATGATAAGAAAAGGTGAAGATGGTTGGGAGAAATTTGTTCCACACAAAGTTGAGGAAGCGATTAAGGAACATGGACTGTTTGATTATCCAGTTTCCTCGGAGCCTAATAAGATTTCTGTTGCTGGGTAGGCCGTTAAGTGTTAATAGGTAATAGGTAATAGGTAATAGGCAATAGGTAATAGGTAATAGGGCAATAGGGCAATAGGGGCGTAGAATCTTGTTTGGTATGTCACGTGAAGGATACATAGTAAAGACCTGCAAGATGAGATCAAATAACTTATTGACAATTAACGATTAACTATCCACGGCCTATGCACAATCTCGATCTTGCCAAACTTCTTCTTCGATTAACCTGCGGAGGAATTTTACTGTTTCATGGTATTCACAAAGTGTTTGTAGAGATAGACCATGTTAAGGTTATTGTAACTAACGCAGGGCTTCCTGCATTTATGGCTTATGGAAATATTATTGGCGAATTCCTTGCGCCGATCCTTGTCATAATAGGTTTTAAAACCCGCATCGCTGCCCTGATCATTGCGTTCAATATGTTATTATCAGTTCTTCTGGCTCACCCGGATATCGTGTTCTCCGTAAACGACTATGGAGGTTGGATGATAGAAACCAATATGCTTTACATGATGACCGCCGTTGTATTATTTTTTTCTGGTGCAGGAAAGTACAGCCTTTCTAAGGGAGTTGGGAAATGGGATTGAATCAGACTTGGTAAAATCTTATCTTTACTATGATGTTACGAACAACAAATCCACCGAGAACCATTATGGAAGTTTACCAGACTCTTCCTGAAGGCACGTTAGCTGAAATTATAAATAATCAAATTTTTATGTCCCCATCCCCTCTATCAAAACATCAAAAATTATTAAATAGGATCAATAACCGATTGTATAATTATTTTGAAGCAACTGGTTTGGGAGAAGTATTTACATCCCCGCTAGATGTTTATCTTGATGAAACTAGTAATGCAGTTCAGCCGGATATAATTGTTGTCTTAAAAGATAATTTTAACATTATTAATGAAAATGGTCATATTCACGGAACACCCGATCTATTGGTGGAAATACTTTCTCCAGGAAATAAGGAATATGATCTTATTAAGAAAAAAGATTTGTATGAACGTTTTGGAGTAAAAGAGTATTGGATCGTTGACCCGGAAACGAAACTGGCATTAGTTTATAAATTGGTGGGTGAAACGTATCAAGGTATTGGAGATGATATCGGTTCAATAACTTCCCATCTGATTCAAACAAAAATTGATTTTTAGTCGATTTGACAAGAGACGGCGAAATTCCTTTTTTAGTTAATTGTCTAAATGGACTTCACCGCGAAGACGCCAAGGCGCAAAGGAATTGCAAAAGTTTAGTGTAACATTTCTTTGCGGTCTATGCCTCCGCGGTAAAATTCAATCGGTCTTCAGAGTAGTAGCCTGTTCCAGATTAGATTTCATCTCGCTTCGTAGAAAGGAATACTGCATTTCTTTGCGCCCTTGCGCCTTCGCGGTAAAATTTAGCTCCCGCGGGGCAGCAGTATTTTCCAGATTAAATTCGTCTCCCTGCGAAGAAAAACATAGTGCGCATGCCTTTCGGCTACTTACCACGTTTGCTACTTTCCAATCTCGCAAAATATTCTTTTGCCTCCTTCATCACTTTAGGAGCAAGTATAAGTCCCGAGACCATGGTCGGTACCGCCATTAAAGCATAGGCAATGTCGATGATGTTCATTACGTCACCCATGGAGAGAATAGCGCCGAGTATAATGGTGCTCAAATAAAAATAATCATAGTACTTACCTGCCTTTACGCCAAACAGAAAAGATATCGCTTTGTTTCCATAATAGCTGTACGAAAACAAGGAAGTAATTGCAAAAAAGAACGCGCTGATCAGCAATAAAATTTTGCCCGTAAAACCGAGGGAACTTTCAAAAGCGGTGACAGTGAGCGTAACACCGCTGGCCTCCGATGTTTTCCAAACATCCGTTACTAAAATCGCCAGAGCGGTCAGCGTACACACCAGTAAAGTATCAATGGCAGGACTTAGCATAGAAACCAATCCTTCCCGAATAGGTTCCTTGCTTTTTGATGCACCCAATGCCATAGGAGCTGTGCCTATCCCGGCTTCGTTCGAGAAGGAAGCTCTGCGAACGCCTGTTACGATCAATCCTCCTACTACACCACCGAGTAGCGGATCGCCGCGATAATTTATTGCTGCAAAAGCATCAATAAATACCATGGCCAGATATTCCGGAACCTTTGCTATGTTCAGTATGATAATTGTAAGCACGGAGAGAAAATAGATGATGATCATTAAGGGCACCATCTTTCCGGCCCATAGCCCTATCCGTTGTATTCCACCGATGATGACAATTCCGGAGATGATCATGAGTGTTGATCCGATGAGGAATTTGGCCGTGTTAATTTCAATATTACCAATAGCAAAGACAGATGTCTTAATAGGCTGGGAAGTTATTCCGATATCAACAATAATTTGGGTGAGCTGATTGGCCTGAAATATAGGAAGGCATCCGATGCTGGCACATAAACAAAACAATACGGCTAAGGGATACCAGTTTTTGCCCATTGCTTCCCGTATCACATACATCGGCCCGCCTTGTAGCTCGCCTTCGGAATCTTTGCCCTTGTACATAACAGATAGGGTACTGGTAAAAAAGTTCGTCGACATTCCCACGATCGCTGTTACCCACATCCAGAATAAAGCGCCGGGCCCACCGATCGAAATAGCGGCTGCCACCCCTGCAATGTTACCCATCCCCACCGTGGACGCCAATGCCGTTGAGAGCGCCTCATAGGCATTGATCTGGCCGGGATCATTTGGATTGTCATACTTTCCACGAAGAACAGCGAAGGTGTGACCTACATATTTATAAGGAATAAATCTGGAATAGAGTAGAAAAAATACGCCTCCAAGAATAAGAAGAAACAGTACCGGAGTCCAAACACCTGTTGCCAGGTCGCTGATGAATTCACTCATAAAAGTAGTTGGCCGGTTAGTAGTACTTCCTTGCTAATATTTTAAAACCAGCCTTGAGCTATGAGCTTCGAGAAGCTACTCATAGCTCATAGCTCAAGGCTCGCAGCTCCGGACATTAGCAATCAATGAGTTAAATTATCTAATTTTTACTCCCAACCCCCACACTCATCGTACTTTTTATATTTAATTTATGCTGAGACACTGCCGTCCAGTTGCAGAGTTGATAGAGAAGACGTGCGCCAACGTTTGCGTCCCAATCATCTTTTCCGGGTGATACTTCGCATAAGTCAAACCCAATAATTTTTTTTCCTGACTGTACCAGTTTTTTTATCAGGTAAACCGATTGATTGAACTCAAGGCCGCCAGCGACTGGAGTACCCGTGCACGGACAAAGTTTTGGATCCAGTCCATCGACATCAAAACTGATATAAACATAGAGGGGAAGTTGTGCGATGATTTCGTCGCATAGACTATCCCAGGTTCTACCTTGGTAAAGTCTTGCTTTTATATCTTCATCAAAAAATGTCCGGACTCTTCCCACAGCCCGGTCAATCACATTCGTTTCTTCTTCGCAGAAGTCGCGAACTCCAACCTGCACCAATCTTCCCACAGCAGGAAGTTTCAACGCATTATACATAATGGAAGCATGTGAATAGGTGAAGCCCTCGTAAGATTTGCGCAAATCAGCATGGGCGTCAATTTGCAAAATTCCAAAGCGCTCGTATTTTTCACTTAAGGCACGAATGAATCCCAACGGAACACTGTGATCACCGCCTACCAATCCGATAATTTTATCAGCTTCCAGGTATTGTTGTGTAACAGATTTCACATAGATATTTAGATTCTCACTCGCTTCATTTACGGTTTTAAGAACAGGATCTTCAGCTGCTGTGGGCTCGCCTTTTTCCAGGCGCGCAATGTGCATGGAAGTTAATTCGCGGAGCTTTTTATTTTCTTCAAACAGTTCTTGTGGAATAGGCAACATTGAAATACCGAGCTTCCAAGCATCCGGAATGTCTTTCATATGCACATCCAGTTGAGAGGAAGCTCTTAAAATTGCCTCGGGTCCTCCGGCTGTGCCTGTGAGATAGGAAACCGTAACTTCCCAGGGGATAGGGATAATAACAAGTTCGGAAGTTTCAGGACTGAAGGGTAATCCGAAAAGATGTCCTGCAATGCCAGGTCCATTAGGGTCAAAGCTATCAATGCTTTCTTGTTTAGAGGCCATAGCAATTATGTAATAACTTTTTTATCTTTCTTCCTTTCGAAATTCGTGAATCGTCATCGAAACGATCGTAGGGATAAACTTTTGACCTCGCGATCAATCGTTATTTAACATTTCCGGATAAATATAGTTTTCCAATTCGCCATTTCCGGCAGCTACTTCTTTCCATGAATCAATATTGAAACGAATAATAGCCAGGGCTCCCGGGGCCATGTCACCGATCTCTTCCTTTGTCAGGTATTCGGCGACATAAGAAATAACAGGGTTATGGGAGATACACATGATGCGATGGTGATCATCATTAAGCCCAGAGAGGAATTGAAAGAACGTGCGCGATGAAGCCTCGTAGATTTCTTCCGAAAAAGTGATCTTGTTCTCTTCCAGTTTTAGTCCGTCTACCAGGAGCCCGGCCGTTGCTTTTGCACGTTCGGCTGTGCTGCAAATAATACTGTCAAAGGCGGCTTTTTCTTTATACAGATAAGTTCCTATCAACATCGCTTCCCTCATGCCACGAGGTGTAAGTACTCTTTCCTGATCATTCTGACCGACCTGTTTTTCCTTGCTTTCAGCGTGGCGGATCAAATACAAATAACGTATCATATTAGTGAGTGTATGTCTTTAAGATAGCAATGTTCAATAGTTTCCACAAAGCTAAGACGCGGACGCTTCGAAAAAATACCGAGTGCGATCTTTGTTATTTCTTTGCAGTCTTCGCGCGAACGAATAATAGAGTGTACAACTCAATATTACTCATGCTAAAGTAAAAAAGATTAATCACGAAGAAAAAAACTGCTAATGCGGTGAACCTCAGAGGTTAAATGAAATTTCACACGCTTGAGTTTGCCGTGATTTGAGGTCTTTAAATCACATGTAAAATTTGATTTTTAAAAATTTACTGATATTTGGGGCCGTTGAACGAAAAAAGCGAATGTCAAAAAATTTAGTAATTGTTGAATCACCCGCGAAAGCGAAGACGATAGAAGGCTACCTCGGTAAGGATTTTAAAGTGGCTTCCAGTATGGGCCACATACGCGATCTGCCGAAAGGTAGTGGTGCTATAGATATTGAAAATAATTTTGAGCCCACGTACGAAGTAAGTCCGGAAAAGAAAGATATTATAGCGAAGCTTAAAAAACTTTCGGATGAAGCACAGATGGTCTATTTAGCATCCGATGAAGATCGTGAAGGAGAAGCCATCTCGTGGCATTTGAAAGAAGTCCTTGATCTTACTGATGCAAAAACCAGGCGCATTGTTTTTACCGAAATCACCAAGAAAGCGATTCTGAATTCGTTAGAGAACCCTCGTGGAATTGATATTGACCTGGTGAATGCCCAACAGGCACGGCGTGTGCTCGATCGATTAGTAGGATACGAGTTGTCTCCTATATTATGGAAGAAAATAAAGACTGGCTTGTCCGCCGGGCGGGTGCAATCTGTTGCAGTCCGTTTAATTGTTGATCGCGAACGCGATATCAACGATTTCAAGACAAAGGCTTCGTATAAAGTGAACGGCATTTTTGATCTTGGAAAGGGCAAAACTCTTGTAGCTGAACTATCGGAACGTTTTGATTCCGAGAAAGAAGCGATGGAATTTTTGGAGTCATGCAAGGGAGCGAAATTTTCAATTAAGGATTTACAGACCAGGCCATTAAAACGTACACCGGCTCCTCCGTTCACCACCTCTACGTTACAACAAGAGGCCTCCCGTAAGTTGGGTTTCTCTGTGATCCAAACGATGATGGTAGCGCAAAAGCTTTACGAAGCTGGTAAAATCAGTTACATGCGTACAGATTCTGTGAATCTTTCTGATGAGGCACGTACAGGTGCCATGAATCAGATCAACAGTGCTTTCGGCAAAGAATTTTTTCAGTCACGTATATTTAAAACGAAATCTTCATCAGCACAGGAAGCCCATGAAGCCATAAGGCCTACCGATTTTTCTGTTATGGATCCAGGCATGGATCGCAACGGACTTCGCTTATATGAGCTGATCTGGAAAAGGGCTATTGCCTCACAAATGGCGGATGCGGAGCTTGAAAAAACAACGGCTACCATAGGGATCTCCACAAATCCACGGAATTTGATTGCAACAGGAGAAGTGATGAAGTTTGAAGGATTCCTAAAAGTATACACGGAATCAGGTGATGAGGATGATGAAGAAGAAAATAGCAAAGTACTTCCGCCGTTATCAATCGGGCAGAACTTAACGCTTGATGAATTGGTGGCTAAACAAGTCTTCACACGGCACCCACCGCGGTATACGGAAGCAAGTTTGGTAAAGAAATTAGAAGAGTTAGGCATCGGCCGTCCTTCTACTTATGCACCTACTATTACGACTATTCAAAAGAGAGGCTACGTAGTGAAAGAAGCGCGCGAAGGTGTAGAGCGGAAGTTTAATGTATTAACGCTTAAGCAAGATGCCATCACGAAAGTGGAGGATACGGAAATAACAGGAACTGAGAAGAATAAACTTTTCCCAACGAATACCGCCATGGTGGTAAATGATTTTCTGGTGGAACATTTTCCGGATGTCACGGATTTTTCGTTCACATCAGAGATCGAACAGGAATTTGATGAGATCGCTTCCGGGAAGCTCAATTGGAAAAAGATGATCGATAACTTCTATCGACCATTCCATAAAAAAGTTACGGCCACTGAAAAAGTAGAGCGATCCTCTGTTGGTAAAAGCAAGGAATTGGGAGTAGATCCCAAATCAGGCAAAAATGTCTACGCTAAGCTTGGTAAGTTTGGTGCATACGCTCAGATCGGAGAAAATCCGGATGATAATGGAGGAGAGAAGCCTAAGTTTGCAAGTTTGCGCGCAGGCCAATTCATAGAAAATATTACCCTTGCAGATGCGCTGGAACTTTTTAAAATGCCCCGTGATATGGGACAGTTCGAAGAGAAGCCTGTCGTCATAAGCATAGGAAGATTTGGACCGTATGTTCTTCACGATAAAAAATTTGTATCAATACCAAAAGATATGGATCCCTACGTCATCACCTTCGAGCAGGCTGTCGAACTCATCCACGCAAAACGCATTTCAGATGCGAACAAGACGATCAAACTATTCGATGAAAATCCAGACATCCAAATTTTAAATGGCCGCTTCGGACCCTACATTAAAGCCGGAAAAAAGAACGTTAAAATCCCCAAAGGCAGGGAACCCAAGGACCTAACTCTGGAAGAATGTGTGACCCTCGCTGAAAATGCTCCTGAGAAAAGAGGAAGGGGCGGATTTACGAAAAAGGTTGCTGCAAAACCTGTCGCGACGAAAACAGCTGCTAAGAAAACGGCTAAGAAGAAAACGGCTAAGAAAAGTGCTAAGAAGAAGAGTTGAGAGGTGGAGATTGAAAAATTGAAAGATTGAAAAATTAGAAGATTGTCGTTGGAATCTGACGATTCTCCTTCTAATTCTTGTGTTTAAAGCTGTAAGCTGAAGGGCAAAAGCCTGGGCGCAGCCAGCGTTAACAGTTAGATAATTGAAATTGGAAAAGCTGCTGAATCTTAAATTTTCCGAAATTTTTCAATCTTACAATTTTGTAATCTTACAATTTTTCAATGCTACAATTTTCTAATTTTCAACTCCTAACCTTCCCCTCCTGATGAAAAAACTAACCGTCCTTACCGGTGCAGGCATTAGCGCGGAAAGCGGAATACCCACATTTCGTGATTCCGATGGTTTGTGGGAAGGATTCGATGTTATGGAAGTAGCAACACCTCAGGGATGGAATAAGAATCCAGGGTTGGTGCTGGATTTTTATAATCAACGGCGGAAAAGAGCACTTGAAGTAAAGCCCAATCGTGGGCATGAGATCCTGGCTGAGTTAGAGGAATATTTTGATGTAACCATTGTCACGCAAAATGTAGATAATCTCCATGAGCGCGCAGGCTCGAAACACGTTATCCACCTGCACGGAAGTTTGTTTGAATCCCGAAGTTGCAAAAATGAAAATCTGATCTATCCTATTCAAGGTTGGGAACTGAAACTTGGAGATACGTGCGCAGAAGGTTCACAGCTCCGGCCAAACATAGTTTGGTTCGGGGAAATGGTTCCATTGATGGGCATCGCATCCGAACATGCCAGGCGTTCCGAAATTTTCCTGGTAGTAGGCACTTCCATGGCCGTTTATCCCGCTGCTGGCTTAATAGATTATGTGCCTTACGAATCTCCGAAGTACGTCGTTGACCCTAACGTGCCGGATATTGCTCATATTCCGTATCTTCACAAGATCCAGGATAAAGCCAGCTCAGGCATGGAGAGATTGAAAAAAGAACTTTTGCAGCTCATAGATCAGTAACTAACGCTGGTGCTTTGGAGCGTGTCGATTTATGATAAATTTTGTTTGGAATGCTGAAAGGAACACTTCTTTGTGCGTGGTTTTTTGTCACCGGAATAGTTCTTGGTCAGGATAATGTTGTTTCATTTACTTCCTCCAACCTTCCCATTGTTGTTATTGACACAGAGGGTCGTATTATTCAGGACGATCCAAAGATTTCAGCAAACATGGGCATCATTGACAACGGTCCCGGTATCCAGAATAACTTGACAGACCCTTTCAACAATTATCATGGAAAAATTGGCATAAGCATTCGCGGCTCCTCTTCGCAAATGTTTCCGAAAAAACAATATAGCGTTGAGCTTCACGATGACCAGGGCAACGACCTCGAAGCTTCGTTGATGGGGATGCCGAAGGAAGAGGACTGGGTGCTGTTTGCTCCTTACAATGATAAAAGTTTAATGCGGGATGTACTCGCCTATAAATTAGGAAATGACATGGGTCAATATGCACCACGAACGAGATTCTGTGAAGTCATGCTTAATGGTATATATCAGGGCGTCTATGTATTAATTGAAAAAATCAAGCGCGATAAAAATCGGGTAGATATTAACAAACTTGATCCCGAGGAAATAACGGGAGATAATTTAACGGGAGGGTATATTTTAAAAATTGATAAAACGACGGGCGATAGTGGGGTAGGATGGAAGTCTTCTTATTCGCCTACGCCGCATCCTCGAGACCAGCAAATTTCATTTCAATACGAGGTGCCTAAACACGATGAAATCGCGACGGAGCAGAAGACATATATCCAGCAGTATATAAATCAGTTTGAAAATGCCCTGGCTGGCGAAAATTTTATAGACCCCACAAACGGATATGCCAAGTATATCGACGTGAATTCTTTTATTGATTATTTCCTCGCTCAGGAACTAACTAAAAATGTGGATGGATACAGGCTAAGTACTTTTCTACATAAGCAAAGGGATTCTGATGGAGGAAAATTATTCATTGGACCGATCTGGGATTTTAACCTAGGGTTTGGCAATGCGGACTATTGTACTTCCGGCGAGGCTGAAGGTTTTGTTTATAATTTCAACTTTGTCTGTTTTGACGATTCGTGGTTAATTCCTTTTTGGTGGAGCCGACTTTTACAGGATGAAAATTTCAGGTTTAAAGTTGCAGATCGATGGTCGGAGCTGCGCGCTACTAAATGGAAAGAAGCAACTATTCATAGTTACATCGATTCGGTGGCAACGGTATTAAACGAAGGCGCACAGCAGCGCAATTTTTCGGCATGGTCAGTATTGAACAAATATATTTGGCCCAATTTCTATGTAGGTTCAAGTCATGTCAATGAAGTGACTTGGCTGAAAGATTGGGTGAGTGACCGTCTGGCTTGGCTAGACGAAAATCTTTCGCCCGTCATCACAGGTACCGAAAAACAAGAAAAACCAGATGCGAACGTTACCGCTTATCCAAATCCTTTTTCGACTCAAGTCACTTTCCAATACAACCTACACCAAGCAGGTCAGGTTGACCTGCGTTTGTTTGACTTTATGGGTAGGGTTGCAAGGTCGGTAACATTGGATCACGATGCTCCGGGTCAGTATTCTTATTCCTGGGAGACAGATATTGCGAACAGTTTTTATTACTATACCCTGGAACAAAGTGGGCTAGTGTTAGGTAAGGGGAAGCTGCGTAAGAAAGTGCATTAACTTCGTTTACGGGTGCGTAAAAGATAGCAGCACAATCCTCGAAATGTTTGCAGAACATTTCGAAGGCTACCTATAGAAAACGAAGAACACTACAAACCAGCCTATGAAACCGTCATGCCGCACTAATGCAAGTTGCTATAACAAACTGCAGAACTTTGGCGGCATCCCCCTGACAGGACATGTTCAGCCGGAGTGCCTTCACCTTTAATAAAGGGACCTATCCGCGGGATTCCGCTCAGGATCAAGCATCTCACGGGAGTAAGCTAGAAGGCGCGGAATGACGGGCTCGAAGGAAAAGGGTAGGTCTTGCTGAGTTATAGAAGGAGAAGGCCGAAATGAATATCTAGAAATCGCTGAGGTAGAAACTAATAGAAGCCGAAGAATACCTACTAACCAACCTGTGAAACCGTCATGCCGCACTAATGCAAGTTGCTATAACAAACTGCAGAACTTTGGCGGCATCCCCCTGACAGGACATGTTCAGCCGGAGTGCCTTCACCTTTAATGAAGGGACCTATCCTGGGGATTCCGCTCAAGAGCGGGCATCTCACGGAGTAGGCTAGAAGGCGCGGAATGACGGGCTCGATGTAGGAGGTAGGTCTTGCTGGGTTACTTTCGTATGATGTTCAGCTTGGCAATTAAATTAGAGAGGTGATTTATTACCCCTAATTTACCAACGGTCTATCGTGTCCTTTTGCCTTTTAACAGCCCTCCCGTTAGAGCCCCCAAACCTCCTACAAGTCCACCGACGATCGCCATGACTAGAAAGAGTAATTCTTTTTGCTTAAGACTGAAGATATGGGCTACACGTTCCGCGAGATCGGTAGCGCCTGCTGAATCTATCAACCACGCTTTCAGTACCCAGATAAAAGCAATTCCTAAAAAGCCGGCAAGAAAATTTGCCCGCGACTTTAAAAGATATCCCATAATAAAAGCAGCTACGGCGATGTAATACCACGGCAAAAATAATTCGAAAATGTAAGCCAACAGCGCAATTCCAATAAGTTGCAAGACAAATTTCATGGTGTGACAGGATTAAGTTTTATCATATGCATGGCAGTACCATTTGCATCCTTTACAGTTTTAAGAAATTGCAATGAGAAATATTGTCCTTGCAACCACCTGTCTAACATGTCGGAATAATGTATACTTCCGGGATCACCAGCCTGTCCGCCCGGGTATGTTGCCCAAGCCTTTACTCCCGATTTCTCCAGACTTACCACCATACGCCAGGAAGGTCCATGGGTACGCGAATGGGCATTGACAATATCCCGGTTGCCACCGGCTTTTACATGGATGTTCAATGGCTCAAGTCGTAGTAAGTGTGTCAGGTAGCTATCTTTATACGTGGCCCAATCCGGAGTAGTAGCTTGAACTCTTTGAGTTGTGTCTGTATGTTCTGCCATCCAATCCTGGATATCCTCCACACCGAGTGTAAACGCTTTACGAACAACATCTGAGGCTGTTTCTTTTTCAGACGTGCTTTGGATGTCAAAGAAAATGAGATCGGGTTTTTCTTTAATCAATTTAATAGTATTGTATGTTGTAGGCCTGCTAAGCGCAACCTCCTGTCGCTCCATCTCATCCCACACCATGGGCATTATATTGTTCCACCAGGCTTCGTAATAAGAAGCGCCTTCTGAATCTTTTGAATTAACGTAGTCCCAGGACTTCAAAATCTTATAAGCATTTTTCTCTTCTACACTGAAACTTGTTGTATCGAGGAATTGCAAAAAGTACGGCAAGCTTTCTTCTGCCTTCAGATTGTAATTGTCATTTTGTAGTTGCATCATATCCGTTGGCTTTACAGCGACGGATTCATTTAATACTTTATTAATTCGCCGGTTGCGATAATTTTCAAAATTGGTACCTGTAATATAATAGGGATACGTATCATCTACCGGAAATTGATTCGCAGAACTTACAAATCCGCGATTTGGATTTTTGTCCATCACATTTTGTTCGTTTGGAATAAAGGATTGCCATCCATTAAAGCTTTTGCTTCCATCTAAAACAAATTTTCCTTCCTCTTTTCGGCGGGCGGGATATTTACCTTGTATGCGCATGGCGATATCTCCGGATACAGAGGCGAAGACAAAATTTTGACCAGGTGCCGCATAATAATTGAGTGCGTCCATGTAGTCAGAATGATTTGTTGCACGGTTAAGTTTATAGAATGTCTGAAACTCATCCGAGGAATCGTGGGAAGTCCAACGGAAGGCATAATGCTTCAGGTTGTCCTCTGCATGATATTGTTCGTCGTACGTTACCGGTCCCCAGTGTGTGTAGACTACCGTGTCATAGAAAACGGGCTGATCCCGGACATGAAACGCCTCCCGGACTTTTTTAGTATTCATCCATTTCCCATCCAGCAGGTACTTTTCTTTGCTAGCATCCTGAAAAGAGATTTTATACCAGTCAACCAAGTCGCGCTGGGCATTGGTAACGCTCCAGGCAATTGAATCAGTGAAGCCAATAATAACGGTAGGGGTACCCGGTAGCGAGGCGCCCATGCAATTTATGCCCGGAGCATTTAATTGAACGGCATACCATATGGAAGGAAGACTTAAGTTCAAATGAGGATCGCCGCACAAGATGGGAGAACCTGTTGCTGTTTTGCTACCGCCGACAGCCCAATTGTTGCTCCCGGTTGTCGGATCCTCCCCAGAAGCTTTCTTGATCTTTATTAACTCTTCCGTTAACGCCAATGGAACGGTATCTGAGACAATGGATTTGAATTTCCAAGCTCCCGGACTATAGACAATCGGGTCCTCCTGACTATCACGGTCAGGATAGAGTAAGTCGACTACATCTTTACCGAAAATTTTCAGTGTGTTTGTCATTTCGATATCCTTGTCGCCCATGTTTAACGTTTGAGCCATCGTTTTTAGAAGTAAGGCGCACTTAATTGGCGTCCACGCCTCGGGTTTATAATTGAGAAGTTTGTATTCGAACGGTAAATTTTTGTAGTCCAGTGATTCGATATACGTATTGATACCTTTGGTATAATTATCAACCATCATTTTCGAGGTAGGACTATTCATAAGCGCTTCCAAAGCATGTTCTGCAGCGTAAACCATACCGTGCCTGCGCTGGCCCCGATCGTAATTTAGCACCACACCATTCTTCCCTTCCCCGGTAATTTCAGAAACTCTTCCTGCGGCTGCGTGGGTTTGAAATTCCATTTGCCATAGACGATGCATGGCCGTGACATATCCCTGTGCCCAGTATAGATCGTCATCGTTGTTAGCGAAAATGTGGGGGATGGCCAGGCTATCAAAAATGATCGTTACTTTATCTTTTAGCCCCGGCATTTTTAAGTCCCTGGAATAGGTGGCGTTCTTTGCTTCAATATTTTGCCAGAACCCATGAAACGGATCAAGAAATTTCCCCAACGGCGGCACCGGATTCCCCCCAATAACCCACCGGTTATCCAACGCATAAATAAGCGCGACGGTGAGAGTTAAGGAGAGGAGGAATTTTAGGATGCGCATGGGAACCAGTTTAGAGTTTAGAGTTTAGAGTTTCGGGTTTCGAGTTTCTGGCTCATCGCTTGAGGCTCAAAGCCAAAATTCAAGACTCTCCGGAGTATATCAAAATTTGGGTCAAGCTGCACACGATCGGCCGATAACTCGAAACTCTAAACCCGAAACTCTAAACTAACTCTCGAGTTTCTGGCTCATCGCTTGAGGCTCGAAACCAAAATTCAAGACTCTCCGGAGTATATCAAAATTTGGGTCAAGCTGCACACGAT
>CAZAHL010000121.1:0-19198 GCA_964484845.1 uncultured Chryseolinea sp.
ATAGCAATTAGCCATAACCTGAGAAAAGTAGCCCTTCAGAGGGCAGCTTAAGAAAGCTATTTCCTAAAAATTATTAAGCCGAATGGCCAAAAATATTTTTAACATCCTGTGAAATTTGACTTATTGGACAGCCCCCGCAATACTACTTCCCATTTTTTTTCTATAAACAGGATGCTCCTCTGGAGCACGATGTAAGTCAATTGTCAATATGCAACTAGTGTCGTGTCAACTTAATAATGTCGTGTTTCCGAAGCCACGAGCCACGAGCTATTAGCGGTTTCTCAAAGCTCAAAACTCCTAGTTCAAAGCTGGTTTCAAATACGTCAAAACCGTGCTGACATGACACTAGCATCTTTACCAAAACATTTGCCTGCTTTTATTCACATGACAATGTAGGGTAAGTCGAGAAGGAATTATTGATAGCTTTGTTAGACACTATGGAAATAGTTTTAGCGAGCATTCTTGCTTTCTCCACTACAAATTTGGATGATATATTCATTCTAACACTATTTTTCAGCAACCCTGAATTCAAGTCAAAAAATATTATTGCTGGTCAATACCTTGGTATCATGGCCCTGATTGGGATAAGCCTTGTCGGATCATTCATTGGATTGATTATCGATCCGAAGTTCATTGGCTTACTAGGGTTAATTCCAATTTACATGGGAATAAAATCAGCGTTGAATCTGACCCGGAAAAAGGTTGAGGAGGAGAGGAACATTAAGGTAGATACTCCCGATCGTAACACACGCCAGGTAATCTCCGTATCATCCGTAACAATTGCGAATGGTGGGGACAACATCAGTATTTACGTTCCTCTATTCACTACGCTTGCGATGTCTGAAAAGCTTTTGATGACATTTATCTTTTTATTAATGACGGCGCTTTGGTGCTTTTTGGCCTGGTATTCTAGCAAGCATCCGATGATTCAACAGACAATAAAAAAATACGGTCACGTCATTACTCCCTTTGTTTTTATCCTTCTAGGCCTTTACATCATGTATGAAAGCGATACCTTTCGGTTGTTTTTCGGGAATTGATTGTGTTACAGGCGCTCGACCTTATAAATGTGTTCGAATCAGTGGTTGAATACCGCGCGAAGGGAGTATCGAAAAGAATGCAGTTTCAAGAATTTGGTATACCCAATTTTTGATTTCTAAGAATTTTGCTTTAGTTTGGAAGACTTATCTTAGCAATCGAACCTTTGAGAAAGCTATTTTCAATCGTGTTTACTGCCCTCCTCCTGTTAAATGTAATGGGGTACTACGGCGTATTTCTCGGGTTGAAATACAAGAATGATAAGGATATGATTCAAATGCTCGACGCCGAGAATTATTCCGATTCAGAAACAGTCACTATTAAAATTCCTATTTCTATTCCGTACGCTGCAGATTCAAAATCTTTTGAACGAGTAGACGGAAAATTTGAGCACAACGGTGAATTCTACAGGCTTGTTAAACAAAAACTTTCACAGGATACGCTTTATGTTGTTTGTGTAAAAGATCACGAGAATAAAGTTATTGACGAGGCGATGACAAGTTTTGTTAAAACCTTTACTGACAAACCCGCTGATAGCCATTCAAATTCAAAAATACTCGTCAGTTTTATAAAAGACTATATGTCACAGACCTTTACGCTGCTCAAGGAATCCAAGGGGTGGGAACGTGAAGTGATCGAAGAATCTTCATATGTTGTTTTTAAATCAACGTTCTATCCTTCTATTATTCATCCGCCGGAACGCGGCTAATCCGTAAATTTCTGTATTGCAAATTTCTAATCTGACAGAACATTCAATGTCGATTACGTAAGGCATTCCTTCTTCGTATTGTTTTTATCTCTCGCTACTATTCATGGGTGATCCTTGAATATTGATAAAGACGGTATGAGATCGATTCCCCCTCCGCATGCTTGATTGGGTTTTTCGCAGCTGTAATGAACATCTTCTATTGTTGGGCATTTTGGGTTTTGTCAACAATCTTGAAATTTTCTAATAGCAGCTCTTACTAGGAAATGGGCCACTGGCATTTTGGGTTTTGTCAGTGGTGTCAAATCGAACCAACATCATTCATATGGATTGTCCAAAATGAGTTTAAAATTGAAGAGTCCGCCGGCTTTCGTTTGGGTTTGTCCGGTGGACGATTCAAACTCACACAACTGACAATAACGTATCGCTATAATTTGTATCCAGTCAACTCTTAATAATAATGCAAAACGATCCGCTGGCTTGTTTGGGTAGCTGGCGGATTCGTTTTCACCTCCAAAAACACTCACAAAATGCCTTACATATCTGTTGAAGCGCATCTCCCCGGAATTACCGGCCTGCTCGAATACCGCAAAGACTCCGCTCAGCCAATTCGTGAGCTCACACAATTATTACTGCGTGGACCTTCCACTTTGACAGAAGGAGAACGGGAACTCATTGCAACAATTGTCTCTCATAATAATGAATGTAAATTCTGTACAACGGCCCATACGGCGACAGCCGATCTTCTTCTTGGCGAAAATGAGACTGCCAGAAAAGTAAAAGAAAATATTGAGACTGCACCTGTGAGCGAAAAGATGAAGGCATTGCTAACCATCGCGCGCCAGGTTCAGCAGGGCGGAAAGAACGTTACTGATGAATCAATACTTCGGGCAAAAAAAGCAAATGCCACCGATTTAGAGATACATGATACGGTTTTAATAGCCGCCTTGTTTTGCCTTTACAATCGTTATGTAGACGGGCTTTCTACAATAGCCCCCGCCGATTCTGCTTTTTACAAAGGCCTGGCCGAGCGTTTAGTTGACCACGGATATAAGCGCCTTCCAAATGGATATGATCATTTAAAAAAGAACAAGTCTTCCTGAAATACAGCAGCAAACCATACGATCGATAAACCAACCTTAAACCACTAACCGAATGAAAAAATTTTTACTGTTTATATTTTTGCTTTGCACCTTAAAACCGGCCAGCTCGCAGGATATAAAAATCTCCGGAACGATAACCGACACGGACACGAAGCAAGGAATACCGGGTGCAAACATCCTGATTAAAGGAAAGCTTACCGGAGCTGTTACAAATGCATCGGGTGCGTTTGAATTGAGAACTTCTGTCAAGCCGCCTTTCACGGTGATTGTTTCGGTAGTAGGCTATGAGAAGCAGGAACATGAAGTAGCCGATTCTAACACACCATTAACGATCACCCTTGCACCATCGACCGAAATAATGGATGAAATGGTTTTTTCCGCATCCCGTATGGAAGAGAATATTTTACAATCTCCCGTGACGATTGAGAAAATGAGTATCCGTGATATTCAAGAAACCTCTTCTGTAAACTTTTATGATGCGCTTCAAAATATCAAAGGATTGGAAATGGTGACCAGTGGGTTAACCTTTAAATCGATTAATACACGTGGATTTAATAACACCGGAAATGACCGGTTTCTCCAATTAGTAGACGGGGTCGATAATCAGGCTCCGGGCTTAGGATTCTCCATCGGAAATATGTTTGGTTCCTCTGATATGGATTTGGAAAGTGTTGAGTTGATACCTGGTTCAGCTTCTGCTTTGTACGGGCCTGTGGCGTTCAATGGTGTACTGATGATGCGGACAAAAAATCCTTTCGACTATCAAGGGTTGAGTACGCAGGTAAAAGTTGGCGTAAATCACATCAATGAGAAATATGCTGATCCACATCCCCTTTACGATTTTCAACTGCGTTATGCGAAAGCCTTCAATAATCGTTTCGCGTTTAAAATTAATGCATCTTATTTTAAAGGCCTCGACTGGTATGCAACAAACTATACAGATGTAGATAACGGTACACCTATTGAGCAAAGAGGAGATAATAATCCCGCCCGCAATGCCCTGAATATTTATGGTGATGACGAAGCCCGTGAGTTAACCGGTATTGGACGTGTATCCAGAACGGGGTACGAGGAACGGGCTGTCACAGATTATGACGTTTACAGTCTCAAATTAAATGGAGCACTACATTACAGGCTAACTGAAAATATGGAAGCCATTTATCAGTATAATTTCGGCCAAGGCACTGCTAATTATACAGGGAGCAACAGGTTCTCCATAAACAATTTTACGTTCCAGCAACATCGTGTGGAGCTAAGAGGTACAAATTATTTTGTTCGCGGTTATTTGAGTCAGGAAAATTCGCATGATTCTTATAACGCAAAGGGACTCGGTCAATTGATCAACAAAACATGGGTTCAGGATTTCAGTGGCAATATTGTTTCTGCCGATCAGGCCGATAACATGTGGTATGCACGGTATGAAGAAGCTTTTAACGGAGATATCAATGGGATTTCAGGAAGTAGCCATACGGCGGCGCGAGCATTTGCTGACCAGGGAAGATTCGAACCTGGCTCTGCTGCTTTTAATGCTCAAAAGGACCGATTGATTGCCACGCAAGGGTTAAGCGGTGCAGGCATATTAAGTCAAAGCAAATTATATCACGCAGAAGGTCAATATAGCTTTAGCGATAAAATTAAAATTTTTGAGCTTCTAGTAGGTGGAAATTTTAGAAAGTACAAGATGTCGACCAAGGGAACGCTGTTTGATGACGAAGACGGTCCGATTACGATTAACGAAGGAGGTGCATTTGTTCAAGCGGCAAAAAAACTTTTTAATGATAAGCTTAAACTTACCGCTTCGGCGCGCTATGATAAGAATCAAAACTTCGATGGAAGGATGACTCCGCGGGCTTCAGCTGTTTTTTCAGTTGCAAAGAATCATAATTTCAGAACATCCTTTCAAACAGGTTTTCGTAATCCTACTCCCGGCGATCAGTACATCAAGCTTAATGCAGGTCCTATAACAATTCTGGGTGGAGCCCCGGATAACATAGCAGGTACGGGAGCGTACGACAATACATTTACAACGTCGTCTTTAGGACCATTCTTCGGAGCCTTTGGCGCCGCGATGCAGTCTGGCGCCACGCCACAGCAAGCGATTATGCAAGCCAAAGATCTACTTGTAAAATCAAACGTGCCCTTGCTGAAACCTGAGCGCGTCAAGACGTTTGAGATCGGTTATAAAGGGCTGATTCAAAATAAACTGGTTGTTGATGCAAATTATTACTTCAGCAGCTATAATGATTTTATTCTGAATCAGGTTGTGATGCAACCTCAACATCCTGTCTTGGGACCCGATGGAACAATAAATCCGGAAGCGGCCGGTGATCTGTTAGATGGGAATAGCCACTTATTTCAATTGTATTCCAACGCCAGAGACCGGGTAACATCTCAAGGTGCAACGTTAGGGTTGACATACATGTTCCCTAAAAATTATAGTCTGGGGGCAAATGTCACATGGGCAGATTTTAATTTAAGGAATGCTAATCCAAATGAAATCCGCGCTTTTAATACACCTACCTATAGAACGAGTGTCACGTTTAGCAATAGCAAGATCACCGATAACATAGGATTTAATATTGCTTGGCGTTGGCAAGACGCTTACGATTGGACGGGAACGTTCAATCAATTAAGGCCCGGTCGTATCGATGCTTATTCTATTGTTGATGCGCAGGTCAGTTACAAATTGCTGCCTTTAAAATCGGTCGTTAAGCTTGGGGCAAGTAACTTATTCAATAAGCAGATCTATCAGGCTTATGGTTCTCCCGCCATAGGAGCAATTTATTATGTTAGTGTCGTGTTTGATCAAATGCTCCGGTAATGAATTCACAAATTGAACTGACAACCATACAACAAGAGCGCGCTGAAAAGGCCAGTGCGCTTTTGTGGATTGCGTTTGTTATTTGCTTCTGCAGTAACATTTTCGCCGGCCTGTTTTCTACGTTGATGTCCGTGTACCTGCCCGTCGTAGTTGGTTCACTATCTGGAAATGTCAGCAATGATGAACTCAACAACATCAGCGCTTACATTAATGCGCTTTACCTCGTGGGTTGGGCGATCGGTGGATTTTGCTGGGGATGGATCAGTGACAGAATTGGAAGATCGAGGTCGCTTATACTTTCTCTTGGATCCTTCGGACTTTTTACGTTCATAATCAGCACCGCGACGAGTTGGGAATCGGTGGTAGTTTTTCGTCTTCTCGCCGGATTTTCGGTGGGAGGCATATTGGTATTGACTGCTACCTTGTTGTCGGAGATCTGGCCTCAGAAAACGCGCTCTGTGATTTTGGGGATTGACTCCATCGGTTTCCCGATAGGAATATTTTCGTCTGGTCTGGTAACCTATCTTGTATCCGATTGGAGGCAGGCATTTATGATCGGAGCACTTCCTATTGTTCTGGCGATCCTTTCTATCTGGCTTTTAAAAGAATCACAAAACTGGCATGCATCTAAATCAAAAGTTTCAGAAAGCTTGTCAACACTTACAGCAGAGAATCGAAAAAATCTCATTAAGGGGGCTATTGTATTTAGCTCCATGCTTATCGGATTGTGGGGCATGTTTTCGTGGATACCCACCTGGGTACAAAGTTTACTGCACGGTTCCGATGGTCAAACGGAGCGCGGCATTACAATGATGCTTCTTGGCGCCGGAGGTTTGACTGGAGGGTTTATTTCCGGGTGGATATCCAATGCCGTTGGCGTAAGAAAAGCCATGATGATTTGCTTTTCAGGATGTATCCTGATGTCATTTTTGCTTTTTGGAATGAATGCTTCTTTTTCAAAAATAATCTATTTGGAAACAGCGCTGCTCTCCCTGTTTTTCGGAATCAGTCAGGGCTTGTTATCGATTTATATTCCCCAACTATTTCCCTATCATATTCGAGGCACATCAACCGGTTTTTGTTTTAATATAGGAAGACCGGTGACAGCAGCAGCGGTGTTTTTTGTAGGAGCTTTAGTAACAACGTTAGGTGGTTATGGTAATGCGTTGCTGGCATTTGCCGCTATTTTTATTGCGGGATTTATAACGATTTATTTAACAAAGGAAAATTCAATTATAAAATAATAATATGCCTCATATTGCAGTACCTGAAGGTGTTCCTGGAATTCGCAGTCTGGTCTTATTCAGGCCGGATACAGGAAAACATCTATATGATCTCGTTCAGGTTTTATTAAGAGATCCTTCTCCTTTAACTGCGGCTGAACGGGAATTAATTGCGGCACATGTGTCAGCACGAAATAATTGCACGTTTTGCAGGGATAGTCATGCTGCTGCAGCGCGTGAGTTGTATGGAGAACAGCGTGCTGTGGTTGATTGTGTGATGAATGATGTTTCGGATGTTTCCGTTAGCAATAAAATGAAGGCACTACTCATCATTGCTGGCAAAGTTCAGCAAAGTGGAAAATCCGTGACCGAGCAAAATATCGAGGAAGCAAGAATGCACGGCGCAACAGACCGTGATATTCACGATACCGTATTAATTGCTGCGACATTCTCTATGTTTAACCGCTATGTCGATGGACTTGCCAGTTTTACACCAACCGACCCCAAGACTTACGAAGAGATGGGCAAACGTATGAGTACAATAGGATATGTTTTACCTCAACCCCCACAAAAATAATGGCCCATATAGACTTACCCGAAGGTTTGCCCGGTATAAGAGGACCGATGGCCTTCAGACCTGAAACTGCCAAACCATTAAATGATTTTGCAGAAGTATTAATGCGCAGTGAAAATTCATTGACGCGTGGAGAACGTGAGCTGATAGGTACGTATGTTTCGTACCTGAACGATTGCTTCTTTTGCCAGAACGCTCATGGTGGACTCGCGCAACATTACCTTCAATGCGACATGAAATTTATTGATGGTGTAAAGTTTAACATGATCGATGCCGACATATCCGCAAAACTAAAAGCGTTGCTGTCAATAGCCGAAAGTGTACAAAAAGGTGGGAAGCAGGTTACGTCTGTACAAATTGAAACCGCAAAAAGCTTAGGAGCCACGGATATAGAAATTCACGACACTGTTTTGATTGCTGCTGCATTTTGTATGTTCAACCGGTACGTCGATGGCCTGGGAACCTGGGCTCCCGAAGACCGGACGTTTTATATTAATCGAGCAAAAAGCAGAGCGGAAGAAGGATATGCAAATTATGATCCTCGTCATTGAGTACCAGTTAACATTATATTATCGAAATTCAATCGACGTTCGACATTTTGGTGAAATATCGAATATCGATCAATAAAGAGAACGGAGAGTTTAGCAGCGACAACTGGGGAAGTTTAAAATAGTTGTAAGAATTGCCTGTTTGGAAGTTTAAAATATTGCCATGAAAAAAATTTTTTACATAGGTTTACTTGGCTTAGCATTGTTTGAAATACTCAAAGTATATTTCATCATGCCAATGCCTGGAAGTCAGGAGATGGATAGTATTGACGTCGCCTATTTCCTGCACAAGTACCGCTGGTCGTTCCGGATTGTGTTTGCCTTAATGATCGTTGTTGGAAGTATCCAGGCTTTTCGGATCAAATGGTGGTGGATTCCTATAATCCCGTTAATCGCCGTAGGATATATCGCTTATAATTTCAATTTTGAGATGACAGCAGATCACATGTTTATCGAACCAGAGACGCTTACATTTAAATCCAAGGGAGAAAATTTACTGGGAGACAGCAGTGTTATAATTGGAGTAACTTATAAGGGAGAAGCAAAAGCCTATCCAATAAGATATATTTTATATCATCATCAGGTGCGCGATACTATTGGAGGTAAACCAATAATGGTCACGTATTGTAATGTGTGCCGTACGGGAAGAGTTTTTGAACCGACTGTAAATGGGCAACCTGAAAATTTTAGGCTGGTAGGCATGGACCACTTTAATGCTATGTTTGAAGACGTGTCCACCAAGACCTGGTGGCGCCAGGTTAATGGCGAGGCTATAGCGGGACCATTAAAAGGTTCAGCATTGCCGGAGTTTGAATCCATACAAGTTACAGTTGGCAAATTTTTTTCGCTCTATCCTTTTGGTAAGGTGATGGACGCTGAAGTGTCTTCCAAAACCTATTATGATTCACTGGGCAGATTTGAACGCGGCAAAAGCAAAGGTAAGTTAACCAGGACAGACAGCTTATCCTGGAAAGAAAAATCCTGGATAGTAGGTATTGAAGAAGGTGGGGTTAGTAAAGCCTATGACTGGATTGAACTAAAGGAGAAACGCATCATTAACGATAAGATCGGAAGCACTCCCATTGTTTTATTGCTTTCGGATGATACCGTAAGTTTCTCCGTGCTTCAACGACCGTCTGAAACCGATTTATTTTCAATTCGAAACGATACGTTATTTACAGACAAAGCCACTTACGATTTTTCCGGACGCAATCTAACTCCCGAATCAAAGCCGTTAAGGAGGATCTCTGCTTACCAGGAATTCTGGCATAGCTGGAGGACATTTCATCCAGACACAGAAATTTATAAGTAGTTTCGAGTTTCGAGTCTTGAGTTTCGAGTGAGCCAGCACAACGTTTCTCACCTCAGGACATTCAAGCTCGCATCAAGACTTTAATCAATATTTTTTCAGTGCGTAAGCTCCGTACCTGATTTCAAAATGCTTAAAAGTTCCCTGCAAATTCTAATCTGGCACCACTCGAAACTCGAAACTCTTTCCTCACTCTTCCTTGAGGGTCAGATTTGCAAAATCTCCGGGAAGCCCCCCATTCGATAAGCCAATCAGCCCATCTTTCCGGCTATTCAGCTTTCCAACCGTTAAAGACGGAGTACTAGCATTGTTGACGTACACTTTGATTTCCGTTTCTCCCACAACGATCCTTGCGTGAAACCATTCTGTCGGTGATGGAGGTGGGTCAATTCCCTTTTCATAAATTCCGTTTTTTTCTTCCCTTAACCGTGGCCAGGGAAAGTCAGGCTCGCTTGTATATTGAACAGCGTGAATTTTTCTTACAGGATCTTCTGCCCGAAAGTTGAATGGACGAAAATAGACGCAATCAAAGGTTAAGGTGTCCACACCATGAAATGCAATTCCAATAAAGCTTTTTTGGAAAACGTCTTTACCCCGAAGATCGACGTCAATGGTGCCCTTTGAAAAGGTTTGATCTTTGAGCCAAAAGACACCCGTCAACGAAATCCCTTTTTTATCGCCGTCCGTTAATGGGATAACACTTCCCTTGGATGCAATTAATTTCTTTTCTTTAAGAAGTTGTTGGAGATCAATGGACTTTTTTTGGCCGTAGCTTAAGGAAGCCAACAGCAAAAAAATCGAGCAAAATAACAACGCTGGTTTGTTCATAGTGTATTTTAGTTTAAACAAAAAATTAAGAATGTTCGTCAGTTCGAAACGCAATATTCATTACTTGTATGGCGAATCCGTACGAATTTGCAGGTCTTTTGCAGATCAAATCCGGTTCATTTTTATAAATTAAGAGGTATGTCTAGCGATAAAGAATATATCGTCCTGTACCGGACACTAATTGAGAAAAAGTTCTTGTTAGGGACTGACGGGAAATTAAAACAACGCGACCTCGAATACCTGGGAGATTTAATTGAAGAAAAATCCCGCGTGCGCCTAAGCATTTCCACATTGAAGAGATTATGGCGAGATGAGATTAATCAATTACCTCATCCATCAACCCTTGATGCATTGGTTTCGTTGCTGGATTTGAAAGACTGGCAGGAGTTTAAAAAATTAAATTCTCCTGAAATAGTTGCTAGTAATATTCTTAATAACGAACCCTTACCGAAAAAGAAAACACGAGCCGTACCACTGCCTGTCATAATTGTTCTTGGACTCGTGGCGGTAATCACTAGCTTCTTCGTTATTCAGGGTTTCATTGGAAAGGATAAATCAGGAGTATGGATTTCAAAAGAAGTGCTTTTTTCGGCTGATAAAACGGTGACTTCCGGAGTACCAAACACAGTCAAGTTTAAATATGATTTATCCGGTGTACAAGCAGATAGTTTTTTTATTCAACAATCATGGAATCCGCGTGACAAAACAGGTATCGATCCAAAAAAAAACTATTACTCCACTATTTATTATACGCCTGGGTTCCATTGGGCAAGAATAATGGCCAATGATTCAATTTTGAAATTTGTACGCGTGCATATAAAAAGCGATGGATGGCTACCTCTTATTAAATACAACATACGCGACAAAAAACAAATGTACCTCGATGCTGCATCGATCAAGGCAAATAGTATCATGCGTATTACGAATGAAAGTCTTCACAAGGCTAATGTCGATATCACAAAGGATTTTTATTTGCGCTATTATAACATTCGGGACTTCGATGGTATTGATAGTGAGAACTTTGACATTGAAACAAGATTTAAAGTTGACAGGCTTACACCAGATAGCCGCTCAGGTACAGTTACCTGTCCATTGATGGAGGTCATGATAATAACCGAGGAAAATGTTTTTTTTATTCCGCTCACAACAAAAGGATGTGTAAGTGAACTCGACTTGCTGATCGGCGAAGTATATCAGGCTGGAAAAGATAATGACTTGTCAGCGTTAGGGACGGATGTTTACGAGTGGCAAGTTCTTCAAATAAAGAATCAAAATAAAAAAACTACGCTACTCTTGAACGGTGTCCCGGTTCATGAACTGACGTATAAAAAAGATTTCGGTAAAATAAAAGGGATCATTTACACCTTTACCGGTCCTGGGTCTGTTGATTTTATTCGAATGAAAAATTTACATGGAGATACAGTTTATGAAGATGATTTTTAATAATGTGTACAGCAACTTCGAACCTCAAACAAACCTTTGAGCTTAAAAGCCCCTGCACACCAGCTTTCCGCTTTCTGCTGTCAGCTTATCATTGCCACTTTCCTTAGATGTTTTAACGCCCTACCCATTTGTGTGTCCACCGTTTTAACGCTGATATTCAGAATTTTTGAAATGTCTTTGTATTTAAGTTCATCTTCACGGCTCATCAAAAATATTAGGCGGCATTGTTTGGGAAGTCTGAGGATTGCCATTTCTAGACTATTGCTCAATTCTTCGAACGCAAGTTTTTCGTGCGCCATATATTGATTACATGCCATACCGTATGCTAACTCGATGATGACTGCCCTTTTCTCGCTCTTCATCTTGCGCAAACAATCAAATGATTTATTTCGCACGGATGTCAAAAGATAGGATTGAAATGAAACACTGATCAGTATCTTCTTACGATTTCTCCAGAGACTACAGAAAACATCGTCAACAATTTCTTCTGCGACCTGGTTATTTTTTACCAAGCCGTTCGCCAAAGCGCAAAGAGGCTTAAACATTCGCCTGAAAATTTCCTCGAAAGACAACGAGCAGTCTTGCTCAACTACTTGCTGAAAGAGCACCTCGGTACTCACAAATCGATTTTTTAAACGGATTATTGATATTGTCTCTTCCATGCTGTACGATCAATTGCCCAATCGACTACTAGTTCCTTGAGAGATCGAATGAGATGTAATAAGCGAATGTCTGAGATTGGAATAAATTATGCAACCGATTGCACATATTTATTTGAATGCCTTCAGAAAGCTTCCAATTTTGTTGGTTTTGGCTACTATATTCGTGCAATCGATTAGATTTTATGTATCTTAAACATTGTATCTCAAGAAAAAGGGGATATTATTAGCATTTGGAGGCTTCCATCATGAGCACACACAAGGACATAACCATCTATGACATTGCCGAAGCATTGAATCTATCACCGGCAACCATAAGTAGAGGATTAAAAGAACACCCCGCCATCAGGAAGGACACCCGAAAGAAGATTCTGGAGAAAGCTAAAGAAATGGGTTATCGTCAAAATTTCTTTGCCAGTAACTTAAGACGTAATCGCACCAACACAATCGGTGTTATCGTTCCCAGACTTAACAGCTCCTTTATGTCAACGACAATTGCGGGTATGGAAAAGGTTGCCAACCAGGCTGGTTATAACTTGATCATCAGCCAGTCCATGGAGTCGATTGAAAAAGAGATTGTGAATGTAAAAACATTGTACAATAGCCGGGTCGATGGTTTGCTTGTCTCGCTGGCGTATTCAACGGATGATATTTCGCACTTTGAAGATCTATTGGAAAAAGGCGTACCACTCATTTTTTTTGATCGGGTATTTGAACATCCGCAATGCACAAATATTGTGATTGATAATTATAAAGCGGGATACGAGGTAACTCAACACCTTCTCGACCAGGGGTGCAAACGGATTGCCCATATTACGGCTAACCTTAAAAGAAACGTATATGCCGACCGATTAAAGGGTTATAAACAAGCATTAAAAGATAGCGGCATTCCATATGACGACAAATTGGTTTTTATTAATAATTTGAGTGATCAGGCCGGAACAGAAGTTTCCCGTGAATTATTAAAAATGGATCCACGACCCGATGGCTTGTTCATTACAAATGACGCGTGTGCCGTAAGTTGCATGCAGGAACTAAAATTGGCAGGCATAAAAATTCCGCAAGACATTGCCGTTGCAGGATTTAACAATGACCCTTTGTGTAAAGTCATTGAACCTAATCTCACCACGATAGATTATCCGGGCCATGAAATGGGTGAAATTGCAGCATCAACATTGATTCGCAGACTCGACCAGCAAAACGGAGCAAACCTAAACAGCATCGTTCTCCGACATCAGTTGATCGTGCGGGCGTCGTCCAAGAGGAAATAGTTTCTAGTTTCTAGTTTCGAGTTTCTAGTTTCGAGTGTCTGTCTCCACGCTTGCGTGTGACACTAAACTTTGCTGGACACCCGCGCCAAAATTTTGAGCTGGCTACGCACGAAGAGGAAATAGTCCTCAAGTCTCAAGTTTTGAGTTTCTAGTTTCGAGTTCCTGGCTCCACTCTTGAGCGTTGACCCTAAAGCTCGCGCCGAAATTTTTAGCTGGCTACACGCGAAGAGGAAATAGTTTCGAGTTTCTAATTTCGAGTGCCTGTCTCCACGTTTTGCGTAGGACACTAAGTTTGCAGGGAAACCGCGCCAAAATTTTTGAGCTGACTACACCCGATCGGTCCATAACTTTAAACTCGAAACCCGAAACTTCGAACTATTCCATCGCCCTTCGAATCCCAAGCTCGAGCCCCCTCAACTCCGCCAGCCCTCGTAATCTTCCTATTGCCGTATAGCCCGGGTAAGTTGTTTTTCTTAGATCATCCAGCATTTGGTGACCGTGGTCCGGTCGCATCGGAATGGATAATTTTCTTCTTTGCATGAGCAGCAATATCTCTTTGACAACGGAGTACATATCTACATCACCGTCTAAGTGGTCAGCTTCAAAAAAATTCCCTTGTTCATCGCGCTTTGTGCTTCTTAAATGTAAGAAATGAATATGATCTCCTAATCTTCGAATCATTCCAGTCAGATCGTTGTCGGGGCGTACACCGTACGAACCCGTGCAAAAACAAAGTCCATTCGCTGGCGAAGGAGCAGCCGCGATGAGATCTTTAGCATCTTGCTCTGTACTTACAATTCTTGGTAAACCTAAAATGGGATAAGGAGGATCATCCGGATGAATGGCCATTTTTAATCCTACTTCTTCTGCAACGGGCACAATCTCCCGCAAAAAATAGAATAAATGCTCTTTAAGTTTTGCTGCATTAATGTTTTCATACTGTTTAAGGGCCGACAGGATTTGTTCTACTGTAAATCTTTCGTCGCTCCCCGGTAGGCCCAACAAAGCATTTTTATAAACTATTTCCTTTTCAGTTTCTGTCATCGTGGCAAACCGGGTTTTTGCCTTTGCAATTTCATCTGCCAAGTAAGTTTTTTCGGCGTTAGGCCGCTTTAACATGAATAAATCAAAGGCAATGAACGCTGACTTTTCAAAATATAAGGCTTTGCTTCCGTCCGGCATGGTGTACACTATGTCCGTACGCATCCAGTCCAGTATAGGCATAAAGTTGTAAGTCACTACCTTTAATCCACAGCTCGCCACATTCCGAAGACTTTGTTTGTAATTCTCAATATATTGTTTGAAAGGACCGGTCTGCTTTTTTATTTCCTCGCTCACAGGTAAACTTTCGATAACGGTCCACGTAAGTCCAGCTGCCTCTACTTCGGCAATTCTTTTCTTTATATCTTCTATGGGCCACACCTGGCCTGGAGCAATGTGGTGCAACGCTGAAACGACCCCCGTACAACCCGCTTGACGAATATCCCATAAACTCGTTGGATCATTTGGGCCATACCAACGCATTGTTTGTTCCATTACCATAGTAAAAAATTTTAAAGGCTAAATTGAAAGTTTTAAAAGTTGATTAAATAAGCTGTTGCATCCTACTTCGAAAGGTAGAGAGTTCAATTTGTGTTGGACATGGTTTTTTGATCAGCAACCTGGATCAGCGAACCTTCCAATTGCGGCTAAGATCTTAACTGAAAGCAAATAATACAACCGATTGCAAAAATTACTTTATTTACGTGTGACTAGCGGCTGATAAATCTATTTGGCAACCAATTCAGCCGATTAACAATATTAGCCCATCCTGAAAACAATTGCTTGATCACGTAAACATTAAGTATGACACTATTTTTACTTCGCTCAATACTCATCGCTTTTTTATTATTTCTTAATGTACCCCTGCGTGCCGAAGACGGCTATCGGTTATGGCTGCGCTACGATCGAATTGAAAATGCTGGACAATTAAAAGCCTATTCTTCGGTTATTACATCCATTCTAACTGAAAAAGAGTCGCCTACTTTACTAGTTGCACAAAAGGAGTTAAACCTGGCTTTACAGGGACTATTGGGAATAATTCCTGCGCTAGAAAAGACCTTGCAACAATCAGGTTCTATCGTGATAGGTACACCTGCTAACTCAGCCTTGATCTCATCACTTAACCTTTCTGATAAACTTAAATCACTAGGAGATGAAGGTTTTTATATTGTATCTACCATCATCCAGGGAAAAAAATGTATCGTCATTACGGCAAACAAAGACACTGGCGTTTTGTACGGAACATTCCATTTTATAAAGCTTCTTCAAACACGTCAATCTATTCAAGATCTTTCCGTTCAAAGCGTACCTCAAATCAAGCATCGCATTTTAAATCACTGGGATAATTTGGATCGAACGGTGGAGCGCGGTTATGCCGGGTTTTCACTATGGGACTGGCATAAACTTCCGGATTATATTGATCCCCGTTATTACGATTACGCCCGCGCGAATGCTTCAGTTGGCATCAATGGTTCGGTACTCACAAATGTAAATTCAAATGCGCAGGTATTAACGGAACCTTATTTGCGAAAAGTTGCTGCATTAGCCAACATTCTCAGGCCCTATGGTATCAAAGTATTTCTCACAGCCCGATTCAGCGCTCCCGTAGAAATTGGTGGACTGGCAACCGCTGATCCTCTTGACCCCTCTGTACGATCGTGGTGGAAAACAAAAATCGATGAAATATATACGCATGTTCCCGACTTTGGGGGCTTTGCTGTTAAAGCAAATTCGGAGGGACAGCCTGGGCCTCAGAATTATAAAAGGTCGCATGCAGATGGCGCCAATATGCTGGCCGAAGCATTAGCACCGCATAACGGTATCGTTATGTGGCGATCTTTTGTTTATGATAACGAGGTGCCGGAGGACCGCGCTAAACAAGCTTTTAATGAGTTTAAACCGCTGGATGGAAAGTTCAACAACAATGTGATGGTCCAGGTAAAAAATGGCCCCATTGATTTTCAGCCACGCGAGCCTTTTCATCCGCTTTTTGGAGCCATGCCTGAAACACCCTTGACCATGGAATTTCAGCTTACCCAGGAATACCTGGGGCAGGCCACCCACCTCGTGTACCTGGCTCCCCTGTTTAAAGAATGCCTGGAATCGGATACTTATTCAAAAGGAAAAGGGTCTTTTGTTTACAAGATTATTGACGGAAGCTTGGAGAATCGGGCTTTAACAGGTATGGCAGGCGTTGCGAACATTGGCAATGACCGGAACTGGTGCGGCCATCCATTTGCTCAATCGAATTGGTTTGCATTTGGAAGGTTGGCCTGGAATCCTATGTCAACTTCAGAAGCGATTGCGGATGAATGGGTCCGAATGACTTTTTCAAATCAAGAACCAGTGGTGAAATCGTTGAAAAATGTGATGCTCGCCTCACGCGAAGTAACGGTTAACTATATGACTCCTCTAGGTCTTCATCACATCATGGGATGGGACCACCATTACGGTCCTGGTCCCTGGATCAAGGATAAACAACGGGCTGACTGGACTTCGGTTTACTATCATAAAGCTGACAATGATGGTATCGGGTTCAACAGGACTAAGGCAGGAAGCAATGCTTTAGGACAATATGCAGGGGAGGTTCAGAAGAAATATTCCACCTTGGAAAGTTGTCCTGAAGAATATCTGCTCTGGTTTCATCACGTATCGTGGAATTATAAGATGAAATCGGGCCGCTCGCTTTGGGAGGAGCTTTGTCATCGTTACTACCGGGGCGTGGACTCTGTACGATGGATGCAAAATGAATGGGATGGGTTAGAAGGAAAAGTTGACGCTGACCGGTTTGTGCAGGTAAAAAGCTTACTTGCTATTCAATATAAGGAAGCGGTCTGGTGGCGCAATGCCTGTGTTCTATACTTTCAGACTTTTTCGAAAAAAGAAATACCTGTCGGACTTCCTAAACCAGAGGGAACCTTATTGTACTATGAAAGTTTGCAATTCCCGTTCGCGCCTGGCATTCGACCCAAGTGGTAAAAAGTTGGGAATAAAATTTGCGATACTTTAGGTGGCTTATCCGCCTCAACGGAAACAAAGCCACTGAGGCTTTTAAAACAGACGGTTTTGAAAGCCTCTATTTTTTTATCACACTTTTTAAGTGGAATTTTTTCTACGGGTGATGGCTTCTTACCCGGTGTTCATACCGAAATTGGTTATATCCTTTATCAACGTCGCTATCCAATCACGAATTGTAGTTTAAACTCTTTTATCGTTCTTTGATAAAAGAGCTTGCCATTGTGATCTCGCAAAACGAAAAAGAGATTTTAGCCTTATTGAAACGCGATAATCCATCGGGGCTTAAACTTCTTTTTGAAGAATATCATGGTTCTCTATGCTTGCTAGCCTACAGGATGGTAGCAGACCGGGACATTGCCAAAGATGTTGTGCAGGAAGTTTTTATTAAACTGTGGGGCAACCGACAAAAGCTTGACATTACCTATTCTCTATCCGCCTACTTAAAACGCAGTGTGATCAATACCGCATTGAATTACCTGGAAAAAGATAAACGATCTTCAAAAGTAGGACTTGAACAAATCGGGAGCCTGCCCCACGCTAATTTTAGTGATCAGAAGGTTTCGTTTGATGAGCTTTCGGCACAAATAGACCAGGCAATTAACCAGCTTCCCGTTAGGACAAGGTCTGTATTTGTATTGATCCGAAAAGAGGAAATGACCTATAACGAAGTAAGTGTAGCGCTCGGGATATCCACAAAGGCCGTCGAAAAAGAAATGATGAAGGCGCTAAAACTAATGCGGGAAATGCTGAAGAACTACCTTCCTGTCATTTTTATCGCCAGCACAATCATATAAATCTTATCGCAAGGGGGAGGATGACCAGTGACTCGTTGTCTTAATTGTAAACGATACTTATGAAGCCAGCTTATAAGGTTTGCAAATATTTAATACAAGCAATATTAATCATCACCGTATTTGCCTCCTGTGAAACAACGCAAGTTACAGAACCCCTACCCGATAGAGTCATTGGAGATTGGTTGGTGACAAGTGAACAGCAGAAGTCTAATTCCAATTTAATGATTGAAGACGATAATGGAGTTCTTAGTCACTGGAGCGAAAAAGTAGGGTGGGTGGGGAATATTGAATTACTCAGAGACGGAACACTCAACATAGGTCATCTATGGAACGCTGATTTGCCTCCCAATGGAAACTGGAAATTGAATGGGAATCGCATTATATTTTTTACCGAACAAGAAGTATATGGGATAACCAGGAGAGATACCCTCCAATTTAATGTATCCATTAATGAAACCCACCAACTAGTATTGGACAACGATTTCTTGTTAATAAAGCTTAGGAAATTGGACTAAACATTTCGTTTTATCTACCGCTAATTTGGGTTTGTATATTGTCTAACCCTACTTTATCAAGTTGCCGGGCCACCTTATCGCCTTCTTAACGCGAGGCTATCGCTATTACATTATTTTTTGAGGTATCAAGTTGGATTCCCATAGATCTTCATAAGAGGTCGATAATTTTTTTTCAACATTACTAGTATGCTATTAGGGTAGACGTGGCGGGGAAAATCTCTCAAATGGTTAGATAATAGAGCGAATAGCCCTGGAGGAGCTAAATGTGAATAGCCCTTGTCTATGCTCACATTTGTAGTATTTCTTT
>CAZAHL010000122.1:0-19135 GCA_964484845.1 uncultured Chryseolinea sp.
AGGATATTGGCTGAAGGGTTAGGCGAGGAGCCATCGAAGCTCCTGGAATTTAAGTACAAGGTTAAGAAGCGATCAATAACCTAGAATTTTGTCTTAGGAAATTCGTGCGTATGAGGAAAGCAACTTCTTCGGAGAAGTCCGTTATTCTGGACATTCTTACCCAATCTTTTGACGACAACAAAAGCGTCAATTATGTAGTCAAGCAGGATAGCAAAAGGGAAGAGCGAATAAATTCGTTAATGGAGTATTCGTTTGATGTTTGCTATGCCTTTGGTGAAGTATGGATTTCTGATGACGAACAAGCGTGTGCTCTTATCCTATTCCCGGATAAGAAACGGACCTCTTTAAAAACAATTTTGTGGGATGTAAAACTTGCACTATCTGTAATTGGCATTGACAGAGTGAGTACTGTTCTAAAAAGAGAGTCGATGATTAAAAGTAATCATCCTAAAGATTCATTTGCTTACCTATGGTTTATTGGTGTAAATCCTAGTAAGCAAAATAAAGGGATTGGTAGTGCTTTTATCCAGGAAGTCATTGCGGAGTGTGAAAGGAAGCGTAGACCCATTTATCTAGAAACATCAACACAAAAAAATATTCCTTTCTATAAGAAATTTGGTTTTGAAATTTTTCAATCATTGAATTTAAACTACACGCTGTATCAGTTGCGCAGAGTTTGATTGATCTAATCGTTGGCTTAAGTCTTTAATTTTTTGATGTGAGGTAAAACCAATCTTTATGCATTTCTTAAATACCGATATGCACATGGTTACATTTACAATAACCGTGTTCGAGATAGTAATGCTGGTCTTTCAAATTATCTATTTCCTGCAAAGACCCAGCGACAAGAGCAGACTTCAATATTTGCTTTTATTGCTTTGCTTGATTGCTCATAATGTTTGCAGTGGGTTGTTTCCTGATGAACAATTTCTTATTCCCATAATTACACAAAATATAATCGCGTATCTGGTAGGCTTTGTAATGTCAATGTACGTGATCTATTATTTTTACAAAGTTTTCGAACTTTCAGATCTGAAATTTTTCGCTACATATGGACTGTTGTTTTTTTTGTTCTTGCCTTTTGTATTTCTCTTCGTTGTACCCTATTTACTTACCGGCGATGTTAGACTAAGTGCCAAGCTAACGGTTGTCATTCCATTCTTATATGCGTTGGGATTCATTTACTATACGGCTCGCGCACTAATTATAAAATTCAGGTTGTCAAAAAAGGAAGGTAAGAGAATTGATGATCCATTATATGAGCATGCCATTGTTACTTACATTTCTCTTGTTTGTTGGGCATCTCTTCCGATCATTGTTTTTTTTGGAGACTTCCAGGTGCTTGAGCATTCTGTTACAAATGCAGGGTTCCTTATGATGACAATAATTTATGTTCGTTCATTAATTAAACAGTCGAGGAAGGAGTATAATAAATTGCTTGAATCAGAACGGAATCTTCAGCAATTGAATAAGGATTTGAAAAGGAAAGTAAAGAGAAGGACTAAAAAACTTGAGCAAGCCATTGAAGAACGTAAAACCACTTTTTTAAATCTGGCGCACGAAACAAAAACTCCGCTTACCTTAATCAACAATTATTTGTCAGACTACATCGAAAATCACGGTGAATCAGATGAGATAAAAGTGATCAAGAATAATGTCAAAAGGCTGACAAACGATATGGTAAATTTCTTTGATGTTGAATCCTATGAACGTGGATTCAGCATGTACAACCATGATCGGGTGTCGAACTTTACCTCATTGCTAAATGACAAGGTTTCGTTATTCAGGCACGCAGCGGCAAAGAAAGGAATCAAGTTCCTGGCGAAGGTTGATTCTGGATTGTATGTCAAAGCCCATCCGGGGGCTGTTGACAGAATAGTAAACAATCTTTTAGAAAATTCAATAAAATATTCCGATGAAGGGTCGACAATTGAGACGGCTTTGGTTTGTGAGGGTGACAACATCCTTTTTTGCGTGAGAGATTCAGGCCATGGAATTCCTGAAGATCAAAAAGAAAAGATATTCGAGCCCTACTATAAACTGTCTGTGTCTGGACGAAATTCCGAGGGCATGGGGATGGGACTTTCAATAGTCAAAAAAATAGTTACCGATGCTCAGGGAAATATTAGTCTGTCAAGTGAGGTTGGGAAAGGAACGCAGATAGTCGTATCGTTGCCTCTTGCGACCCATGTGAACGAGGCTGTGCAGGAGCGATTGAGCACTACAATCTGATTCAAAGTTGGCACTTAAGCAAAATGTTTCCGGTCGAATTGACCAACACAACAAATACCAGATGAACCTTTCTCTTCAGGAAATATTTATTCACGACAACACGCTTTACTATCGAATACAAATCAGAAACAAAAGCTCAATCAGCTATGACATCAAGTCACTTAAGTTTTTGATCCGTGATCGTAAAAAGGTGAAACGTACATCGAGCCAGGAGATGGAGATTAACCCATTGTTTATTGGCAACAAATCTGGTCGTATTCAAGCGTATGCAAGTACGACAATGATTTATGCAGTGAAGAAATTTACGATCCCTGATGGAAAGACATTATTCATCAATCTCTTTGAAGAGAACGGAGGCAGACATCTGACCTTAAAAGTAGACAACAAAGACATTCTCAAGGCAAAGATGCTGCCAGAGACAAAACATCTTTTAACAATTAATTAAAACCATAAGTTATGAATGCAAAGAATTTAGAGTTTTTGAAGGAGGGTATGAAATACCTTGGCTTTGGTGAGGGCTTGAATAACAAGCTTACTGAGGAGTTGAATTCTGGAAAGAGTGGATTCCAATTGCACACTGAGAACCAGTATGGAAAAGACAAAGTCAACTACCTACTCGATTTTACTAAGTCTGATAAATCTGACATGTATTTCTTTAATAAGTATTCCGCTACCCTTCCGGGACAAAACCCCGATCAGAGCAAGTCGCAGACATTCTTCATTAAGAAGAACAGTGGTGTAACTGCGAAAGAAGCTTACAACCTTCTCAACGGAAGATCTGTGAACAAAGACCTCACAAATCAGGATGGAGAGAAGTACAACGCTTGGCTTCAGATTGACTGGACCCAAAAGGATAATAACGGCAATCACAAATTCAAGATGATCCACGAAGCCTACGGGTTCAATCTCAAGGATGTATTGAAAAAGCATCCAATCAAAGAGCTGAATGATCAAACAACAAGTGACCGCCTTACACAATCACTCCAGCGCGGCAATCTTCATCAGGTGACATTCTTAAAAGGAGACAAGGAAGATAAGATGTTCATTGAAGCAAACCCTCAATTCAAGTCGCTGAACATTTATGATTCAAATCTGAAGAAGGTCTTTCAGGAAAATGAGCGCAAAGAGCCGAAGGGGATAATGGAAAGGAGGTTTCAGCGCCAAAGGAGTCGCAGAAGCAGAGCGCGGCAGTTGAGGAACCTGACGAAGCTTTGACGAGTGAGAAAAAACAGCCGAAACGAAAAGTGAAAGTGTGAGAACTGAAGGAAGCTTGCGCAGGGACTATTTTTTGCATTTGCCAGAGCGTTTGTGAATCCCTGGCAAGCTTTCCTAGAAGGGAATACAGAAATTATTTTCTTTTATTCGCATTGATTTTTATCAAAATCAAGATTATTCATTCTTAAGAGTTTCTGAAGGATTGATACTTGCAGCTTTTATAGTCTGTAGCCCAATCGTTAGCCACGCTATAAACAAAGCAGTTGCTCCTGCGGATGTAAAGAACCACCATTGCAGATCGATCCGGTAGGCAAATCCATCCAGCCATTTCCGCGCCATGAAATAGCTGATAGGTAAAGCGATTACAATGGCTATTAACACCATTCTCGTGAAATCAGCAGATAATAGCCGGACAATGCCAAAGTCAGTAGCGCCAAGAATTTTACGGATACCGATTTCTTTGAGCCTTCTTTCTGCAGTGAAAGCAGCCAAGCCAAAGAGGCCCAGGCAGGAGATGAGGATAGCAATGCCAGCAAAGTACCGGGACAAAGTAGAGACTCTTTGTTCGGCCACATATTGGGCTTGATATTCCTGATCCAAAAATTGGTAATCAAAAGGAAATCCCGGATAGAGGGTCTTAGAAAGCTTTTGAAGTTGATCAATGGCTTCCTGTTCTTTGCCCGCCTCAATTTTGACTGTAATGGACCAAGTTCTTTCAGGTTCTAGCCAAAGGACTACTGGCTTGACCTCTTCATGCAATGACTCAAAATTAAAATCCTTAACTACACCAATAATCTCTCGGTCATCTTCCCATAGCTTTACTACCTTCCCTATCGGATCGGTAATGCCCATATGCGCAATGGCCGCTTCGTTGAAAATGATTTTAGTAGTATCTGCGGCGAAGTCTCTAGAAAACGTCCGTCCTTCTTTCATCTCTATACCCAACAGTTCTAGCGCTTCGTAGTCGATGGCCATCATTTCAAATTCAGTTCTATCAATGGGGTCTTTGCCAGGCCACTGCACACCATATGTAGAAGCAATATGCCCAGTCATATCATGACCAATGCTAGATGCACCCAACACTCCCGGTACTTTTCTGATCTCTAAAAGAAAGGTTTCTAAATTTCCTCCTAACCTCTTAAAGTAGACAATATTATTTTTGTCATATCCCAGGTGCTTGTTTTGCACAAACTCTATTTGTTTATAAACAACGAACACCGAGACAATCAAAATGGTGGATAGGGTAAACTGTAAGATGACCAAGCCTTTTCTTACCCATAGCTCCCCTACCGATTTGTTCACCTTTCCTTTGAGAACCTTAACGGGATTGAAAGCTGAGAGATACAACGCCGGGTAGCTTCCAGCCATTAGGCCGGTGACCAAAGTAATGGACAGAAAGGATAAGATAAGTGATGCGTCAATAGGGAGATAAAGCTGTTTGCCGATAATTTGATTGAATTGGGGAAGAAATAGTAAGACCAATCCAATGGCTACGACCAGCGATAGCATGGCCATAAGTGTAGATTCTCCCAGATATTGAAAAACCAGGGCAGAGCGCCCGGCGCCTACCGCTTTTTTAATCCCCACCTCTTTTAACCTTCGGGAAGCTTTGGCCGTGGACAAATTCATGAAGTTGATGCAGGCAATGATGAGTATGAAAACAGCAATCACTGAAAACAGCCTCACATATTCTATTCTTCCGCCTGCCTGTTGACCGTTTTCATAGTTACCGAAAAGGTAAGTCTTAGAGTAAGGAGCTGCGAATAAGATGCGGTGTGTGATTTCGCCGTTGGTCTTCCTTTCTATAAGATCGGCCATCTTCTTATTCAATTGATCAACATCTGTCCCAGGCTTGAAAAGCGCATACGTTAACGGCCAGGCAGTTCGCCAGCGAGTAGCCCATCCGGCATCTTCCATATATATCCTAAACGACAGTACAAAATCAAACTGCATCGAGGAATTTCCAGGTACGTCCTCAAAAACACCTGTCACCTGGTATTGCTCCTCGTGCTGCCATTCTATCGTTTTACCTACCACGTCAGTAGTCTTAAACAGATTCTTAGCCAGGGTTTCTGATATCACAATAGAACTCCTATCGGTGAGTACCTGGCTCGCATCTCCTTGTATAAGGGGGAAGGAAAATATCTTGAAAAAGTCCTCCCCGACATATTGGCCAGTGGCCTGAACGTCGTTGTTATCTACTGAAAGCGTATAACGGTCAAGGTTAAAACAGGCGACGGCATGTTCCACTTCCGGCATCTCGGCCTCAAGGGTTGGTGCGGTCAGGCCGGAAGTCCTAGTAGACAGCCCGGTTTCACCATCCTGTATCCGATGCTCCATCAGTTGATACAAGCGACTATCTTTTTCATGGAATTTATCTATGCTCAATTCATCATTCACCCATAGAGCAATGAGCAACGCCGAAGCCAGGCCGGTAGAAAGGCCTATCAAGTTAATGATCGACGTACTTTTAAAGCGCTTAAAGCTTCTGTAGATGATGATGAGGTTGTGTTGAAACATTGTTTTTCTGTTTAGATATTCCGTCCTAAAAATGCCCGGCCTTAACAAAAGAATGACATCTTTAAATAACAAAAAGCTGGCCCTGTGTCGTCCGACTCTTACTACGCGGCGATGGTACAATTCCAACAGGTCTCCCTCTATATCTGAATGATATTCGGGCTTGCATAACCATTTGAGAAGTTTTAATGGGAATGCCGGGGGCGATATCTCCTGTTTTTTACTACCCAAGCTTAAGTACCGTTTGAGGAAGGGCTTTCCATAGTTCATTTCGCGTCTCACGCACATATGCGAGCGCTTTCTTGCCGTACGCCGTTATTGTAAAGTATAGTTTCGGACGACCGCCTCGGTTTTTTTCTGAGTCGCCATGTTTGGATTTCAGATAACCTTTTTTTTCCAGTCTGCGTAACGTTACCTGCAACGCTCCAACGCTGACCTCACGATGCAGCCGGTCTTCGATTTCGTCCTTAATCGTCACACCGTAAGCATTACCGTGAAGAATGCCGACAGCAAGGAGCACGATCTCCTCAAATTCACCAAGCTGATACTTTTGCATAAGACGATTACTATAAAGTAGTGTTTCGAAGGTAAACAAAAATACTTAACAATCCTATTTTGTAGTATTGACGTCCTTGTGTTGGCGTTTTAAGATAAACACGTAGGTAAAGGGGTTTGATGTTCAGGGTTGCAGCTTCGTTTTGGGTAGGTCAACGAGAACTACTTAAGTGTTTATTATTTTTGCTTTTATCCGCCCAAAGTTCGGGCTTTTTCCGGACTTGATGCCAAAAGCTTCCGGCATATAAACGGTTTCCCCCTTGCATTCCTATCGTCATTCCAGGAACCCCCATTGATATTCCTTTTCCTTTTGGCGCAAGTTTGGTTCAGCGGAGTTGTTTTTGTTTTCCGGTAAAAGCCCGGAGACATGGCCATCTAAAATCAAAGTTTCACTTAAACAAGATGGTTATGAAAACGACATCAGAAAAGAAGAACATGTATGCTATTATCAACAACATGATCATGGACAAGTTGAAGAACGGAAAGATGCCATGGAAACAGACCTGGAATGATTACGGACCAGCAAGAAACTATGTGAGCAAGAAAGCTTATCGAGGAATCAATGCAATGATCCTCAGTAACACTGAATTCGAATACCCTTTGTTTCCAACATTCCTGCAGGTGAAAGAACTTGGCGGATTTATTAAGAAAGGTTCAAAGAGTATTGAAGTTATCTATTGGAAGACACTGGAGTTTGAAGATGAAGAGAAGGTCAAACGCATTCCGTATCTCCGGTACTACAATGTTTTCAATGTAGAGTGTGTTGAAGATATCAAGTTGAAGTTACCTACAAAATACGTCAACGATCCGATTGACATGTGCGAGACTATCATCAACGATATGCCATCAAGACCTGTGATTGAACATCGCGGTGACAAGCCTCATTACAACTGGATGGAAGATCGGGTGAACGTCCCTAACCGCGATAACTTCATACTATCAGATGAGTACTATGCCACGCTATTCCACGAGCTCGCTCACAGCACCGGTCACACTTCCAGACTTAACCGTGACACTTGCATGAAGCCCGCAGTTTACGGATCAAGGGACTACTGCAAGGAAGAACTAGTTGCAGAGGTTGCTACTAGTTTCCTTTGTGGAGAAGCTGGAATATCAAATAACACGATAGATAATAGTTCTGCCTATATACAATTCTGGGTTGAAAGACTCACCCATATGCTCAGGGAAGATGACAAAGGTTTCGTAAGAGCATCAGCACTTGCGCAGAAGGCAACGGATTTTATTCGCGATAGAATTGAAGAATTCAGGAGTAACGATTTTATTTAAGCTAAGGAATTTACTAATTCCTTAGCTTCTTACCTCATTTCTGGTCTTAAGATAACCTTTGACTTTTAATTCCTATTTGTCGGGTCAAGTCGTGACTAACACACTTTACTTGTAATTGATGAGGAGTCTTGAAGAATTTCCAATGCAAGCACTTTACATTGTGTACTCATTTTTGTTTTTGCCAGTAAATCTTAAAAGGCAAAAAAAAAGGAATTGATTTCTCAATCCCGAAAAATTGACAAATCACCGTCATTAGGATTGATGTTTATTGCTGTTCAGTTTTTGGACTTGCTTTGGTCTATTTTCATTTTGCTTGGAATAGAAACCGTGCAAATAGAAGCAGGATATACCAAATTATCACCGCTCAATTTTACATTTTATCCCTAAAGGACAGAAATTATTTCCCAACTATCTTTAATTCATTTTTCTGCTTTCCACATAAGCCTTAAATTCTGGCGCTAACCTACTTCCAGGTGGCAATGCTGAGTCTTGTCAAAAGACTAAGGCATAAACGGCACCTGCCTACGGCCTGCCTTCCAATTATTCCGTTTCCTTTTGACAATCCTGCCACCCTTCATTTGAGGCGCACCATAATTTCAATCTTATGATTATGGAAAGTACAAATGAAAAAACATTATTCGAAGTAGCAGAGATTCTGCTATCGTACAAGTCAAAAGTTGCGGCTTCGTTGGGTCCAAAGATTTCATCTTCAAGAGATGCCGAAAATATTGTTAGAAATATTTGGAGTGATGACCTTCTCGAACTCCAAGAAGAATTTAAAATCATGCTACTCAACCGTTAGTTAGTGAGTTCGCCAGAACGGCTTGAAATATTTGGGGTGGTTTCGTCACTAGAAGATACTTTTACGATTAAAGATGTGTACTACCGTTTACATCAACAAGGATTCAAGGTAAGGATCACAACAGTACAAACCCTATTAAAAGGCTTATCAAATCGTGGTTATCTAAAGCATTTTGATCTAAAGTTGGGGAGTAGCAGGGCCGTTCGACAATTCATTTTCAAAGAGCTAAATCCAGGTCTTAATTTTTTATGCATCGCCAATGTAACATATAATGATCATTGGAGTTACATTAACTATGCTCAGCTGTTTTGCTCTAGTTTAGAAATAAGGTTTTTTTATGCTAGATAAAATAGTTACTCAATGAAAAATCTCATTTACAAAATACCTACAAAGAATGAAAGAGAGTTTATTAATCAACATCAAGAAGACAATTATTTAATAACTGAATTCACATACTCCTACGGTGACAATTGGCCCTTATATGCAAAGAGTCTAGAATTAAATGGGGAACATAATCGCAGCGCTCCCTTACTAATTCTTTTGCATGGTGGAGGTCCAGATCATAACAGCCTTATACCACTAGCGAAGCAACTCGCTTTTCTCCATACCGTGATTCTGCCGGACATTCGAGGCTATGGTCTTTCAGTTTGTACTGATCCCGCATTTCATACGTGGGCTCAGTATGCTAATGATGTAAGCAATCTTATGGATACTATTGATGCATCAGCTGCTATCGTAGGTGGGGCAGGTCTTGGTTCAACAATTTCATTGCGTACTGCCCTTGCGTATCCAGGCCGAGTTAAAGCCCTAGTACTTATAAGTGTGGAAGATATTGAGGATGACAATGCGAAGAAAGCGGAAATCGCTTTTATGGAGGATTTCGCTAACCGTGTCAGAAATTTCGGAATTGAAAAGGCATGGGAACCTATACTTAAAGATTTGTCACCTATCATTGAATCAATGGTGAGGGATGCGATCCCCCGTTCCAACCCAGGTAGTATTGCAGCAGCTGCAGCGATAGGATATGATCGTTCTTTTCGAAATGTAAAAGAACTATCCTCAATTTCAGTTCCAACGTTAATTATCCCAGGAATGGATTGGCGTCATCCTATAACTTTAGCTCAAGAACTTGCAAAAATTCTCCCTAAGGGATACTTAGCTTCAGTTACCCTTTCGGAAAAACTAAAAACTGAAGAAGATTTCGCTAATTGCTTCGCTCCAATTATCCAGAATTTCCTCAGCCAGAGGTTATGAAACGCTAAGGAAAAGAGTGAATTGCATCGCCTGAAAAATCGAATCAAGAAAAGTCGATGAAGCAAGAGGTTTAAAACGTTCTGTAAAATATTTGGCCATTATTTTCCCATGTAGCCAACAGTGTTTTTTTCCCCAGCTGCACAATATTTACAGCAGTACCTTCCCCAATATTTATTTTCTTTCCGTCCAGTGACTGTCCATAGATTTGAGAACCTTCCTGCCAGGTTACAAACGGAGTTTCTTTTCCAAAAAGATTACAACCCCGGCCTTCAGCAATTCTATTTTCCGGTTGGCCTGGCTGATCGTAATACACTACACCTTCCCGCTGCCATACCGTGTGGACTACATTATTGTTATCGATCAAAATCCCACCACCATCCATCGGACATCCTTTCAGCTTCCATGTTCCATTTCCAAGTTTTGTTGCGTCGTTGAATTTTAAACCGCCGTCAGTTGACGTAATTAAATGAAGATCTCTCGATCCATTGATCCAATTTCTGAACATTAGAGAAACATATTTATCTTTTACAGCAACTGAGGGTTTACAACACTCACATACTGTTTTATCAGGAGATCTATAAACAATTTTGTTTTTAGACCACAATCCATCTTTATTCAGGGAGGCGAATGCGATTTTGTTATTTTTGTCTTCTCTCACATCGAGCCAAACCGCATAAAAATTGTTTTCCTTATCGGCAGCCACGCTCATCAGTCCTTCAGGGGCAGATCCCTCAACATCGTTTACGTTTTTTATCTTGATCCATTTTTTTGTGATATGATCTAATTTAAACGCGTGAATGTTACCTTTCTTATCCATAGCAGTTACAGCTGAAAAATCTTTTGAGGTTGCAAGCTGAGGACCACGAGTCATACCAAGGTGCATTTCATTTACTTCCGCAATCGCTGTTGGTTTTGAAAAAGAAGATCCATTGTCATTGGAGACGGAATAGAATATTTTATTTTCTTGTCCGTATACCAGCCTAATAGTTCCGGCTGCATCCACTGTAAGCTGGGGTTGTTCCCCTGGTCCGATCTCTGATGCCGTATGGAGATTTATATGGATTACTCCAAAGAGGAATGAAATGAAAAGTATTTTCATGGCTTACTTTTTTTAGTTGTTTTCTGCTATTGCTTGATAGCCATCCAATTTTGTTTCAAAAATCTGTTCGGGCTAGCAAAGGAAGGTCAGTCAGTAAGCTGGGCTTTCATTTGATTCAATGAAGGAAAGTTCTTTACTGCCCTCTGTGCGTGCATATTTCATGTTGGAAAATAATAAAAAACTGCGCAAAAAGGGTATTGCGTGATAAATTATATGACAGGATTTATCCAAGTAGCCTTTTAAAACGCAAAATAAAAGGGAATTGATTTCTCAATTCCCTTGGGCTCCGAACTTAAAATGTTTTTTAAAAGGTAATTATATTACAAAGATTTTCCAATTTCACATTTAGCGATCAATTCTCACTTAAACCGACAGGTTAGATAAGCGATTTCAAGACTTTCTTGATCTCTCCTTCGTTTGGATGCATCATCATTTAATTTTTTCTATGATTATGGAAATCACAAATGAAAAACATCATTCGATGTAACAATTATTTCCCTTGATGCGAACTCGATGAGAAAGTTAAAGGAAGGCTGCACTATAACTACGCAAGGTTGATGGCGCGATTTGGCTAACTCATTAAACACCCTTTGCCCCCATTTGAGCAAAGAGTGTTTGTTTTAGTGAAAGGGAATTGATTTTAATGTAAATATATCCACAGTGCCACAGATGGAACACCATTGATGTTTATGGCGAACATCATGTAATACCCTTGTTGTGCTATGGAGTGGGGATGCCCTCCGTGAGGCGCAGTCATTGTCAATCTTGTTGGATTAGCATGATCATGGATATATGGCATTTCCAGAATTTTTTGTTCTGAATCTGTTTGATGTGTAATAGCCATAGGCCGTACAAATACCACCTTAACAATGGAGGCAGCATCAGGCGATTCAATTGTAAAGCTTTGACCATGATGGACCAAACTAGGCGCATTTGAAATTACCGGCCTTGCTCCTTTAAATAAATATGGAGGACTATAAATTTCTATGGAAGTATTATTCCATCCTGCCATCATTACCTTTCCGCTTGGAAGTAGCATAGCCACAGAGTGATAGTCTCTGATCGATGGTAACGCCGCCATAGGTGACCATGAATCGGTTTGAGGATTAAATGAGGTGCAAGGAGAATTTACCCTTTGAATTCCACCACAAACGAATACATTCCCATCCGGCAGCAACACAGCACTGCTTAAACTTCTATGTTCTCCATCTGGAAATGCTATTGCGGGACTCCAGTTTGTTATCGGTGACAGCGAGGTCACATCAATAGTTTCATATGTATTATTAGTAGTTGGATCAGAACCTCCTAAGACCAATAGCCGGACATATGGTGCTGTGTTACTAAGCAATAAAACCGAAGTACCTTTTGTACGATCCGGCATGGACGGAGTAACAGGTGCTATGTTATTCCATACACCAGTATTAGGACCGGTAAAAGTGAAATAAGCAGATTGATCGTCACCAGGAACTGCTCCGCCCCCCGGTCCTGCGCTTGCCCATCCCGTCCTTGAATAAAATACAACGTGATTAGGAAGCAAATGAAGTCCTGGGTATAAGCTGGGGAAAGTTTTGTTGTCCCCAAGTGTAACTTCTGAAAAACTGTCGGTACCCTCGTCATAGATTTCCATATCACCGCCACCGTGCCCGCAGGTAACCAATACCTGATGATCATTGGAAAACCTTTGGTCACCAAGTTTTATAATTGTTGGATACCAACGGTCATGTGTCATTGAATTGGCAGTGCGCGACCACGTTTTCGTTGTAGGGTCAAACTTGTATCCCCATTTAGCCAATGGGTTAGGTCCATATCCACCTCCACCTACTGAAAGTAACTTTCCATCGGAGAGAAAAACATGATGTCCACAAAGTTGAGAGTAGCCTCCCGGCATTGTATGAGGTTGGTTAAGAGGATCTTCAAAAGTAGTAGGTGTCACGTTTTCTGGGTCCCATAGTAGGGTGGTTTCATCGGCTGTTATAAACAGAACTTTTCCGGTATGGAGTAACGCTGCATGAACAACACCATCATAACCGCCAGGTCCTCTGCGTGGAATGCTTTGAGGAAAAACTTCCCAACTTCCGTAGAACATCTCACTGAAATGATGGAATAAAACTTCAATGTGTTTGAGATCAAAATGCTGAATAAACAAAAGTTCTTTAAGGTTTCGGAAACCCAATGGGAACTCCGCCTCCCTAAAAGCGATAATTTGTTCAGCGACTTTGCGATCCAATATTTTCTTTCGCTCCATTTTTAATTCTTCAGGATTGTCTTCGTGAATTTGGTGACCTTCGCCATGAACCATTGGAGCTTTTTCAAACATCAAATCTTCCGGCTGGACAGCTTCATTAAGAAAGTTGAGGATTCGTCGGTGATTTGCTGGCTTCACTTTAAAGTGCTTGCCATTTTCTTTTTCCTTGGGATGACCTTCAATTACTTCAGGATGATGTGTTTTGGTTGTCATAAGAAGATTTTTAATTGTTAAGATATTATTTGTAGGGAAAAATTAGGTAAGGGGTTAACCAGTTGTAAAAGGAAATTCATCAACTAGATTCCACAGACCATATGTTATTGCATATCCTTTGATCGGTCTTTTTTATCCTTTTCTTTTTTTGCGTTTGGCTGCTTTGTAAAACCAAATGTTTCATCATTTAAAATGAAATCTGCGCTTAATCTTTCAAACGCGGCAATAATATTGGGATCAGCTAATGCTTTCCTAAAATCTATGCCATGAACCTTCTCGTCTGGATGTTTTCGATGAGAACAATATTTTTTCAGGCACTCTCTCAGATGATTTAAGTCAATGCCCAATTCAATTAGCCGTTTCTCTAAATTCTCATTTATTACTCCATGAGAAAAAATACAGTTGAGTAAATCACAGAATCGTTTGTCTCTCTCATTGAGCAAGTCAACTAACGAAGAAAAGTTATTGTTTTCATTATACTTATCGCCTCCAATGAACACGCCAGCTGTTACTGTTTTTTCTCTCGTAAAAGGTTTACCGGTTATAGTGGCTCCCTTTGCCATTAGCCTGAATGAATAGTTGCCGCTAGCAAAAGTTTTATAATCTGCTTCAAAAAATCCAGGCCCTACTTCATCCAACCTAAGGATTGACGTACTGAGATCGGGCTTTGTTATGTAAGCCGTGACGCTTGCCCGGTTAGTAACTGGCAAATCGTACTCTTTCAGTGACGCTTCAATTCTTACTATTGCGCCAGGCTCTAAGCTTGTTTGAATTGATTTTGCCGTAAATATTAAGTTAGAATAGCACTGGGCCATAAAGTTATAGGGAAGGGTTTTCCTTATTTTCCCAGCTAACTCACGGACGCTTATTTTTTCTTGCTTCAATAACTTTACTATTTCATCCTTACTTTTAATTTGCAGAATAGCGTTCCATGTTCCGGCATGGCTACCCGCTGCACTTGCAGGTAAAGCAGGAAGCATGATTCTATAAAATGCAACTTCTTCGCCATTGACATATATAATGTTTGGTTCGATACCAGACATTGACGGATCGATAATCTTGCCATCCGGGGTCTCCAATTTAAAACTCAATAACAAGGGAACTGGGCAAAGTGCAATACATTCTAAACTTATGTCAGCTTCAGAAACTATAAACGGGATCTTGTCCACTGATCCCCATATTAAATTACCTTGTGGATCAAGAATAATTTGATTGTTGTTGATTCCATTCAGAACCTGCACAAAATATTTTGTCAATAAAAATCTCTGTTCTTCCGTTGTGATGTTTCCAGTTACGATTAAATCTCCGTTTGTATTATTGGTAATCTGGTTGAGGACTGGTGCGCTTACGTCGGAAGGTAAGCCGAATCCGATCGCATAGGTTTTGGTATTAATTGTTCCTGGAGGTAGCTCATTGATGTAAGGATGCACGTTCTCATTGCCATCTGTTAAAACCAACATGGATTTATTAAATGATGGGTTCGCGCCTACCAATACCGTATTGCCTTGTTGAATGCCTATTCCTATGCCGGTAGCGCCCCGCGGATCAAGGCCATTTCCAACTAGAATAGTAATCACCTGGACCAATCCGGAACTTTGAGGTGTCATAGGTAATAAAGTAGCTACCTGGTCGTCAAAGCTTGCTATACCGATTTCATCGGTAGTCCTCATCAATGTTGCAAATACGCCGACAGCAGTTTTCATAAGCGCCGATCTGGTACTCGTTCCTCCGGCATTAGCTGACATGCTGCCTGAACGATCCAAAACCATTACGATAGAGTTATTTGTCCTTGCTATCGGTGCGGCGGTAAAAGTGATCGTTTGCTCTGTACCAATATTTTGAGGATTTGCTGGATCAGTATCTTCAAAGGCCTGCACTTTAATGGTAGTCGATTGTGTACCTGCACCGTTGGCCGTAAATTGAATCCAAACAAAAGCATCACCGTAGGCACCAGTTACTGTCGGGTTAAAAGTAAATACGGTTCCCATCGGGGTGAGCGCAAAATTTCCTGTGGGGTTTTGAGTAATTCTGAATTTTATCGGGTGACACGATGCAACTTTAATACGGGTGGCTCTGAAGGATGTAAGGCCTTCCGGGATATTTCCGAAATCGACATTCAGTGTTTCATAAACTACTGATGGCTGAATAGTATCATAACACGGTGGTGTTACGACGGATAAATCTTTGTAAGTATGAGGCTCTCCTTGATTTGCTTCAGACCAGGGCCTGGTAACATGAGCAGCTCCAAATTGATCTTCAGAATGTCCGGTTGACCAGGGTTCAACATTATGGTTTACATTTTGAGTATGAGAGCCAACAACAACATCTAAATTTGTTTCTGTGCCATAGATAGTATCTTTATCTAATCTTACTTGTGGATTTTTAAATTGCCACATGGCAAAAATCCTGTCTACATTTGAATGTAATAAAAAGACAAAAGGATCTCTGAATGATATATGCTGGCTTCCCATGTTGACAAATCCATGCATGTCATCATGAATATCCTCCAACATTCCTCGCATAACTGCGTAATCACCTGCATCGATAACGTTGTTATCCTGCAATTGAGTCGCAGGCGAACCCGACACGCTCCTCCTTACATTTTCCGGAGGATCTGCAGGGTTGTTAGTAATATCTCTTTTATTTGCTGCATTGGGATTATAATAACCTGCGCTTAGCCAAGGTTCGCCAATTGAGTTGGTGGTTGTACCACCATACCCCATAAACGTATTTGTGAACAGGTCCAGATTTCCTGTATTCCCTCCCCCTAGATTAGCATTAGGAAGATTCGTTGGGTTTTCAGTCCAATCCCAGTAATGCAATGAAAGCTGAGGATTAATTTGCCGCAGCATCGCTTCCAGCCTGTTAACTATTTCCCGATGCCATGGTAAAAATTCCGGTCCTCTATGAACATGAGTAGCTTGGTGAATTTCGTCCTGCTTGAACCACCAGCTCACACCGCCTGGAGGTGTATCAGTTCTGGTGCCACCAAAAAATCTGTTATTTAATTGTACGAAAGCATCTTTTAAAAGAGCTCTTTCCGAAGGGTCAACATTTTTGATATTTCGGCGAATGCCATCTCCGAGTGCCATAGTAATAAAGTTTTATTAATGAAAAATGGATATCAAGGCAAATACCGCCGACATTATTATTACCGGCCAGGTATTTGTAACTTTTTATTTACATAACAACTGTAATTGATCCTGCCATTCCGGCTCCATGTACTCCGCAGTGATAATTGAATGTACCCATTGAATTCATCACAACGTCCCAGAAAGCTCCACCTGTATTTATGATTGGTGAACCGGGAGGCGAACCCGCTGTATCCCATACCACTGAATGTATATCGATGTCGTTGTTTATGAAACGAACAGTATCTCCCATAATAACCGGCAAATTGGAAGCCGCCGGAAATGAAATAGAATTAACAATATTTACGGAATGTGCTACCGCCCCTGGTGGAACCACTACATCTGGTGGACATTCTTCACCGACTGGCAAACTTGAAGCAAAATCTCCACCTTCAACAATTAACAATGAACCCATCATTCCCTGCATCATGTGATTTAATACATGACAGTGCATGTGCCATTCGCCTTTCGAATCTTTGGGAGTTGACCCACCAGCCCTCATAAAACTTCCAGCAGCGCCGTCAATGGTAAATACAAAAGAATTGGCAGGTCCAAAAGTTCTGGTATCCTCAAACTGCGAAACTGCTTTAACCTGTGGGCTTGATTGAATAGCACCGGGATTATTTCCATCTGGTCCCGGCATAATCCAACGATGACCGTGAATATGAAATGTGTGAAAGCCCATACCGGAGGTTCCCATACCCACCACGCCAAACCTCATTTTGGTGTTTATGCCTCCCACAACTGTTGGGGTATTTCCCAGGTAAGTTCTGCCGTTAATGCACATTCCTGGTGCATTCTTCATTTCATGATACAACTGCAGGTATTGCGCTTTAGTGGGGGGCGTTTTATAACTTCTAAAACAAAAACCGACAAGCTCATCAAACCGGTCTCCAAGATGCAGGAGCAACTCGCCTTGTTTTACTACTCTCGTTATATCGGGCTCAAAAGACTCCGCTTTAATTGCTTCCGCTATAGTAGTTTTCTTTTTATCTTCTTTCTTTATTTCATGCCCATGAGTATGCGGAATTAAATCGTGTGTAAACTTGTCTAAGATCCCCACCCGATGTAATATGCTTTTATCCACTGCAATTACCGGATCAAAAGGCAGACATTTGAATCGAATCGGATGACCATTGGGATTACTGCTTGGGAAATCCGCATTGGTAAGCGTAAAATCGTTTTGTGTGTCAGCAGCATTATGAATAACGACAATGCCAATGGCGCCTAACTCCATATTTTCCATATCGCAGAAGGAATGGTCATGGTACAACCAAACGCCTGCTGTGCTTGGCCATCCTACAGTTTTCCAGGTATAAGTGAAAGTGCCTCCTGGAGGAACTCTGTCACCAATTTTATTAGGCCCAAGAACACCAACATCATTCCACGCTGTTCTTTCGCCCAATGGTACTGGTTGGGTAGGGTCAGCAGGAGATAATGGATATGCGCCATCGTGTTCATTTTCAAAAACGAATCCATGTACATGGATACTATGGCCTCTTGCTTTAATACTCTTATTCATGCGCATATCCAGGTTGCGAAAATGCACGAGTACAGTATCACCAATATTGCATTCAATTACAGGACCTGGAATGGTCCCCATCGTACCATTATCCGTTGGGTTGGGTTCATTAATATCCCACGGATTTACTTTTCGATCATTGGGGACTGTCCATGCATCGCTCTTATCTGGCAGTGTTGGTGCTTTATATCTTCGGAAGATTAGGGCTTCGATAATATTCCCACTTCCATCTTGAAGCGGAGCATACATTTTTCTTGTTTTAGTAACCCCAGTGCCCGGGGAAGATATTACTATATCTTTGCTTGCTTGACCGGTAATATCCTGAGCAGTTTTCCCTGTCATGCGGTCGATATTATTGGGCATTGTATCCCATGCTCGATTCTCTAACTGAATCCAAATCTCAACGGTAGCCATAGTAAAAGAATTTAATGCGAGTACACTACTATAAAAGACACAAACCGAGCACACCCTCTGATGGGCTCATAATCACAAATCCCGTAGATTGGGAAAAACAAGAAAACATTAAAGCAGGATTTCAAAATTAGGCTAACAGTGAAAACATAATTGCGTTGCTTCCTATTTGTGAATATTTAGGAACAATCGACCTAAAACTTTCTTGCGATATTTATTTCACCAATTAACTTTTTGCTTTATTGTTAATCAAAATTATAGAGGAACTAATAACAGATCAATACCAGTGTTCTGGTATTTTTATTATCACGATGTCTACATCGCAATATTCAATTAATTCAAGTTTGGTAACATTGTGTCAAGAAAAATTTAGAATGTAACAGGTGTAATCTGTTCCTGATTAGAGGTCGAGATGGTTCTCATACGATTGGTTGAACATTATGCTACCATCAACATCTTTTTGCTTTCCCATCGACGAATAAATTCTGGCGCTAATTAACTCCGGGTGACAAATGCAGAGTCTTGTCAAAAGACTACGGCATAAAATTCAATGAGCCTTCGGCATTGTGTTTTTTTTTCAAATTTATTCCGTTTCCTTTTGACAAGCCTGTCACCCTTCGTTCGATGTGCACCATAATTTAATTCTTACGAT
>CAZAHL010000123.1:0-18990 GCA_964484845.1 uncultured Chryseolinea sp.
ATCCAGTTAGGTGCATGAATCCCCCAGTCATAATAAGGCACACCGTCACGTCCCACGTTGAAATCGAGCCGAGGATCAATAGCTTCAGTACTCGTGGGGTTATTTTCAAAAGTATTATAAGCTGCTTCGGAAAGCGGCAAGCCAGCTGCATCAACCCTATATGAATTCACCAGATTTTGTGAAGGCTGGTGAAACCCACAGCATGTAGTCAAGCCTTTCTGAGGGTGAGCAAGCTGGTTGAGCCAGTTAGCATTTCCTCCTTGTGTATTGTCATTACCATTTGATTGAACCTGAAAAATGGTTTCACCATTGTTTTCTGTTGCTGAATTAAACATCTCATGGTAGCACGATGTTAAGGCGTGCTGAGGAAGCACTAGATCAAATTGCGCTTTTGCCAGTGCTAATTTAGCTGCATCCAATGCAGTTCCGGAAGTAGGCTGGGCCTGATACATGTACAGCTTACCTAACATTGCCTGGGCTGCCGATTTTCTAACACGACCTACTTGAGGTTGTGTAGCAGGCAATACAGCAACTGCATCCTGAACATCTTGAATACACTCTGCCAGCACATCTACACCGGTATTTGGCTTATTATAGACTTGGCCTACAACGTCCTGTTCCTTATAATAGGCGACGTGTGTAAACACTTTGTAGAGTTCAAAATGGAAATGGGCACGAAGGAATTTTGCCTCTGCTATAATCTGGGCTTTTTCTTCTTCGAGAAGATCCTTGGCTTTATTAGCCAGGATGATCGCATTATTGCATCTTCTTACACCTTCATAATGAGCAATATATTTATCATTCAAATTGATCATAGCGGGAGTCCATTGCCATAGTTCCGTTTGAGCAAATCCACCGGGATCATCTGTTGACTCAGAACCTTTATAAGCATCATCTGAACTAATACTTCCGAAAATCCAGTTCACCGGGCTAGCAGCCCAAGCGTTGGCGCCACTATTAAATCCGTCTAGCATGGCATAGGCGCCTACGAGCACCGCATTCGCACCGAATTTGTTCGACAATGCTTCCTCCGTATACACACCCTGAGGCGGCTGGTCAATGTAAGAATCCTCACATGCCCAGGCCATCGCGAGGACAGTTATGAAGAACCAACCACTTATTTTTAATTTATTTAATTTTTGCATAGCTGATATTTTAAATTTTCTTTAAAAAGTTGCATTTACGCCTATCATGAATGCCCTGGAAGCAGGATAGTTACCGAAGTCAAATCCTGCCCAGCCATCATTCTGTCCAGCACCATTCATATCCCTCATACCGACATTCACGCTCGATACTGCAGGATCAATGCCGTCGTACTTGGTGATTGTAAATAGGTTTTGAGCTTGCACATATACTCTTAACTTTTGCAACCCAATTTTAGAGAATGTGGGTAACGTATATCCCAATGTTACATTCGTAGCCCTTACGTAGGATCCATTTTCCACATAGAATGAACTGGATGTATTACTGAATGTATCATTTCCATCCAATTTTGGAATTGTTCCACCTGGATTTTCGGGTGACCAGGCATCCGTCAACAAAGCTTTGTCAACATTCGATGCAAATTGGCCAAAGATCGTAAACAGCTTATTATAGTTGTAGATCTTATTGCCAAAGGAACCAAACAAGAACATCGCAAAGTCAAATTGCTTGTACATCAAGCCAATGTTAAGGCCGGTTGTCAATTTAGGATGAGGACTTCCAATGGAACCTTTATCATCGTCGGTGATTTTTCCATCACCGTTAAGGTCTTTCCATCTGAATCTGCCGATGGCTGCACCGGTTTGAGCAAGCGCATCAACTTCACCCTGGTTCTGGAAAATTCCATCGAGCTGATAGCCATAAAAACTAGAGATCGGCTCGCCTACCATCCACGCGTTAACCTCACCAAAGCGTTTGTCAACACCAAGTGGAAAAATCAATTGAGCAGTTCCATCAAGGGCTTTAATATTATTTTTGTATTGCGAGAGGTTCCAGTCTACTGTAATGGCTAAATCAGGAGTGATTTTTCCCTTATCACTTTTCTTATCGATTTAGCCTAAGTTTTAAGTTGCAACATAGTGGCTATACTGTCACACGCATTAACCTTGTAATGGTTCCTGCATATATTTTAAGTATCATTGCCATTCTAAAAAAAACTTCTCGGTTATAAGATTGAACTGCCGGATTTAAGTGCATTTTTAAAAGTGACGCGGGCTTAATAACACACCAAAATATTGAAGACTTGCTTTCGGATCAGTCTCAACTAATGATTTTGAAATCATCAACGTTGGAAGACTATATAGATTAGAGGAAAATTTCAAAGAGATGTCAATTAACAGAATGCTACGTTAATCAAACCGTGCTAGTTATTGATAAAAATCATGAAGGAAACGTTCAAATAAGATTTACGACTATGATTGAATTTGAAATGCAGTATCTGCTGAAAATCTTACTTTCGTGGGTAGAATTTTAGGTTCTAACATCTACCTTTCCTTCTTTAGAATAGCGTCTATGGATAAAATCAAAGCTACCATTCCATACTATGAAGACATCAACGAATTCATTGCTTCTATTCCCATGGATAGCCGGACTTCCGATCTGTTCTTTTATTGCCTGCGATTAAATAAGAGCGAAGTCAGTAGCTATAAACCCCCATTCCGAAGAGGGTTTTATTTTGTCGGCTTGTTAACAAATGCCGAAAAAACAAAAATCACTTATGATAATACGAGTGTTATCAATTTAGATTCACTAACTGGTATTTCAATCTCCTGGATTAGTGTACAGTTTTTACCGGGACAATACAACCCACGGATACCTTATTTATTTTAAACCACAATCCCTGTCTTTCTTTAGACCTTCTTTCGAGAAAGAATTCCCTTTCTTCGATATCCAACAAACTGATTTTCATAAAATCAACAATTCAAAATTCCGTGAGCTGGTTCCTCATTTTGAGGAAGTTTTTTTTGCCTACGAAAAATCAAATGACCCACATCACAAAGTCGCTGCCTTAAAACTACTGGCAACTCTATACCACTTAAAAGAACATACGGATTTTAATCAATGGCAGGGGCGGTTTGCTACACCTCAGCAAGTCCTGCTTAAAAAGTTTATCAGACTTGTAAATAACCATTACATCGAAAAACGAACTGTGGAGGAATATGCAGAAATTCTCTATGTATCGCCCAATCATCTTTCCCAATCTATAAAGTCAGTTTCTGGTAAAAATGCGCGCTCCTATATTAATGAACGCCTGGTTTCGGAAGCAAAATCATTAATCCACTATACAGAATTTGATATGGCAGAAATAGCCTATCAACTAAATTTTTCCGACCCCGCCCATTTCGGCGAATTTTTCAAAAAGATAGCCGGTGTAACCCCGATGAAGTTTAGGAAACAGAAGGCTGTGTGAAATTGACCATCCCATCCAAGTTATAAACCATACCTGAATTACGGGGCGTTCTACATTTGTATTATGAACGTCTGAGTAAAAAATCAATTATTTTAACATTAAAAAACTGCTATGGAAAAGAACAGTAACATCGAAACGCTACCGCAAGCGCCAGTACCCAATTCTGATTTGAAAGCCCTTGATGCGTTGGTGGGAAAATGGAAATTGAGCGGTGACACTCATGGAACCGTTATGTATCAATGGATACTTGGAGGATTCTTCTTAGTTCAACACGTAGATTTAATTGTTTTCGGTCACAACCTTAAGGGCATGGAAGTGATTGGACACCTTCAGTCATTTGGTGAGTCGCCTGACAAGGATATACGATCTCGTGCTTATGACAATTCGGGCAATACGTTTGACTTCGTTTATGAAATGAAAGGTGAGACACTCACTATTTGGGGAGGCGAAAAGGGGTCTCCTTCTTATTTCAGAGGTAAATTCAATGAAGATGCCACAGTCAATAACGGTGAATGGGTTTATCCGGGTGGTGGATACAAATCAACTATGACTAAAGTTGAAGAATAAAATTATGGCAAAAGAACTTATCACCACAAAACCATTGTCTGCTTTTTCTGTGAATGCAGCTCGCGTATCGTTGAGTTTAGGCGTTTTGTATTCAGTATTACTCTTCAACTTACACGTAATCAAGCCGGAACTTGATCCCACTTGGAATTTCATAAGTGAATATGCACTTGGAAAATTTGGCTGGTTAATGACGGTAACTTTCCTGGCATTAGCAGGAAGCCAAATAAGTTTGTTTTTCGCGATTCGCACTCAAGTAAAAACAGTCATAGGATACATTGGTCTTTTTTTACTTGTACTTAGTGCTATTGGAATATTAATAACAGCCCTCTATCAAACCGATCCTATCACGACAAATCAAGAGGCGATGACCCAAAGCGGCACAATGCATGTGATTGGGGCTTCCCTTGACTGGACTCCTTTCGCTGCCCTGTTTATAAGCTTGAGTTTGGCCCGAACTAAAGTATGGTCAATAAAAAAACGCCCTATGCTAATAACGACAGCAATAACAATAGTATTAACGATTGTATTTATCGCTACCGTTGCTTCTGCTCCTGATGGAAAATTTGGCCCCGGTGTTTATGCAGGCTTGGTTGGGAGATTTCTGATTTGGTCGTATCTGGGTTGGATTGCTACAGTTGCGTTGCACGTTATCAGAGAAGGCAAATTGAAAGAAATATCACCATCTATTTTATCACCCATTGGCACTCATGCCAACGCTCGCGCTAATCCTATTCACAAAACCTGAGCTCTGTACTTCGATGAAAAAGTTGCTCCGCAGTTTCAAGTTGTTTACTGGATCAAGAACAAAATTATACATCACCTTACCTCTCTCTGTCGGCACCATTCGGTCAAAAAGTTTATAGCCTGCATAAGACTCCAGCGAGTCAAGGTGCAGACTAACTCCGGGTTGAGAGATATGCAAGACCTAAGCTGCTGTCAGTGTTCCTTGCTCATACACGGCTTTGAAGGTGCTGAGCCATTCAAGGTTGATGATCATTCTATCAGAATTATGATACAAAGGTACAATTTGAGCTATTTTGATAATACAATGAACCTGCCTAGTCTTAGGTGACAGGAACAAAACAAAAAGCTATTGGTTAGAACACTTGGGAATACCCGACAACGGGGTGACTTCTATCTAAAAAAAGGAAAGTCATTTTAGATGCAATCCAGCCATTTGCCAAGAGAAAAATTTGACCCTCTCAATTGCTAATGTCTTGGAGAGGTATAATGCCTGCGATTGCAGCTAAGACAACAAACTAAAACTTGCAACCGATGAAATACAATTCATAAATAGTGAACTTTCAAAAAGTAAGAATATGAAAAACAAAAGCTACAAACTTATTTTATCGGCCCTGTTTTTGCTCGGCATTTTAATTGGGAACGCCCAAATAAAAACTGGTTCTGCAACTAACAGCATAAATCCGGCTGACACCAGCTGGTATACATCCACTTACGGCGCCGATGATGAAATTGGTGCAGCTAACCTGCTCACTCCAGAGTTGGTTTTACAATCCCTGAAACTTGTGAAGAAAGGTAAAACGCTGCCATTGGCTGTAAAAGTTGATAAAAATCTTCCTGCTTACCGTCATCGCAGTTTTTACCTCTATAACATACAACCGGGAGAGCAGGCCGGTAAAACGCTTGGCCCAAACAAATTCAGTTTAAATGATGAGTTGGTGAATGCCTGGACCGGTGTGGGTACACAGTTGAATGGGATAGGTCACATAGGTATTGATAACGTGTATTACAACGGCAATAAAGCAGTTGATTTTGTGACCGTCGAAGGCGTGAAAAAACTCGGCGTTGAAAAAGTACCACCTATGGTTACTCGAGCAGTGGTGTTGGATATGACCGCGCATTACGGAAAAGCCATTGTTCCGGGAAATACGGAATTTAAAGTTGCGGATATTCAGGCCGTACTTAAAAAACAGGGGCATTTCCATTCGCAAAGGTGATGTAGTGTTGTTTAACACCGGGTGGCTCGAACTGATAGGCAAAGACAATAAACAATTCCTGGAAGTTGAACCAGGAATTGGTATGGAAGCAGCAGAGTGGCTGGCCAATCAGGGAATAGTAGCCTTCGGAGGCGACACCTGGGCCTCCGAAATATATCCCGATCCCAAAACAGATGACGAGTTTCCAGTAAACCAGTTTATGCTTGCGAAAAAAGGAATCTATAACCTGGAACTGATTGACACGAGACCATTGGTTAAGGAAAAGGTTTGGGAATTCCTATTTGTTCTCGGGCAACCATTGTACGTGGGGTCCACCCAGGTGAATATTAATCCTGTAGCGATTTATTGAGCCACGGACTATCTCGTAGTCGCCATTCTTCTCGTTGGCGAAACATGAAGCGTGGCAAAACAAATTGAAATAATATGAAGAAGCAAGAACAAGGATTCAACCGTGTCAATCATGTAGGCATTGTCGTCTCGGACTTAAACAGGTCAGTTACATTTTATGAAGCACTTACCGGAAGGAAAGTGAGCAATGTTGATCAGATAGGTGGCGACCGGATGGCCCAGGTACTTGGGCTGAAGAAGACACGCATCCGTTACGCCAATTTTCATCTCGATAATATCAATATCGACCTGCTCCAATATGAGCAGCCGACACCTACCAAGGCTAACTATGAAAACACGGAGGTCAGTGCAATGCACCTCTGCTTTGAAGTAGATGACATCTACCAGGCGGTAAAACGGTTAAAAGCTGCCGGCGTCAAACTATCAGGCGATCCGATCATTTTTGAAGTAGCCGATGGTCTGAAGTCAGGGTTTGGTACAGCCGTTGCATATTTCGATGACCCCGACGGAACTCACCTTGAAATTATCGCTCCCAAAGGACCGTTCGAAAGAAACTCAAAATAAATAACCATGCTTTTCAATAAATATAAAGTCAACTACCTCGAATTAAAGAACGGATTGTCATCGCTCCAATGACAAGAGCCCGCAATCAAATGGTGAGGCATCACGTTCGTTCCTTAACGGTGAGCGATACCAATAATTATTTCCACGAATCTTATCTGATTCAAAGCCTAAACGTGATAAGTATTCTTGAATAGCAATTTGCTTTGCATCTGAATATGATAAAGCCATACACGATTTGGTTTGTAAGGCTTCAAAAATCGGCTAAGGGTAATTTAGGGTTTCACAACTAGGTACCTACTTGGGGAAGATTTTTATGATTTCACTTACGTTCTTTAGATGCTGTTTGCGATATATTGTTCCTTTTACCTCTGATGAACAAGTTATATAAATTAAGAAGCACAACGCACAATTGAATAGCGATCCTTAACCGGAGGAGATGACTTTTCACAGTAATAAATTATTTTATACCAATTGCAAACGAGTGTATATACCTGACCAGCAGGTGGTGGTTACCCCTCATTCGTCATAAAGGCAGGTCGCGAAAACCATTGAAATACTTGCCCACAAAATTACTTACTTTAGTAGTTTATAAATTGTAAGCCTAAACTTTTTAGATGTGCTATCTTTTTTGAAAATATTTCTTCATAAAGAAGATTTGACAGTAAATGAAAATAATGTTTATCGAAATTTCAACTTGTTGCTTGTCATAGCACTATTAGACCTTGTCGTAATCACATTCTCGCTTAAAGGCATCCAGCCCGACTGGCCATTTAAAGTTTGTATAGCGGAGTTTATATGCTACGTTGCGCTTATGTTCTTTCACGTCAGGGGATATCTGATGTTCGCCCGTTATAGCACTTTTCTGATTTCGTTGCTCGTACAGGTTACGGCATGCGTCACACACGGAAAAACTGCGGGCTTTGATTATGTATTTTATGCTATGGGCCTGCTTCCAATGTTATTCTTTCAACAGCGAGGTTATTATACTTCGCTATTCGTTATCAGCATAGTTACAATGCTAGTTATGCAGTATGCATACATGTTGATCGAACCTATCGTCCTTATTGACGGAAATTTTATTTACTATTGGAACATATTCTTCACAGGAACCGTGATATTTTTTGTCATGTATATATTTAAAACTGGATATGAACGTAACCAGAAAAAGTTGCTGGACCAGAACAATATGATCCTTCATCAGAAGGAGGAAATTGAAGGGATCAATAATAATCTCGAACAGATCATTGTAGACAGCACGGAAAAAATAAAAGAACAGGAATCTAGAATGACTAAGTTTGCCTTCATCAACGCACACAAAGTGCGAAGCCCTCTTGCCAGAATTATGGGCCTCCTAAATCTTATCCATCTGGAAAAAAATAAAGAAGAAATATTCGAGGACTATTTACCAATGCTGATATCCAATGCTGACGAACTTAACGAGAGATTACAAGAAGTCAGTGATACGCTGAATGATATATCTGGAGTGAAAAAGAGACATTGAATCTACCTGAAACTTCTGCCGTGTCAAACCTTCTAAATAGGTTCCGATTTTAAACGCATTTTAGGAACGTCATAGTAACCAATGTCAATGTTGTTGTCTAGAAGATAGCTCACGATAAGCATTGGCTTGTTCTTGCAATTCCTTTGCCTTTCTTTCCGCCCTCGGAAATGCTATCTGCGCCTAAGTAATGCCGGTGCCAACTTAGCAGATAGCACACTAATTCTCTGATACTTGTAATCAGCTTTTGAATAGCTGGAATATGAGACATTTTTACAAACGTTAAAGCAGCTTAAAACCGAGGTTTACATTGCTGAGTATCGTCTGGCCGCCTTTGACCTCGATAGTCTTTTCACCCAAGAAATCAATTTTCATAATTTTGATCCTACCCGCAAAAGTTGAATGTCGCCAATGATCTTTATGGGGTCATCAATGAGCACCAAATCGTTCACGATGTTTTTATTCCAGCTAACGTGAAATTCATTCCTGCTGATTGTTTTCTCAAAATGAAAGGCAGCCTTAAGGTTATTGTGATCATCCTGTGCGGTTCCTAAAAAACGTATTACCAATGATATCGGTTTTTGCACATCCTTAATTGAAAGTAAACCATGCACTACCTTGTTTTGGCCTTGATCTTCAATTGACGTTGATGCAAAGGTGATTGCTGGAAACTTTTTAACATCAAAAAAATCTGCAGACCTCAGGTGGTTGTCCCTTTCGGTATTTCCGGTGGAAATAGAATTGGAATAAATTTTAAAACTAATCTCAGAATGGATTGGCAGTTGTTCGTCAACCTCTACGCTGCCTTCAAATTCTAAGAATGATCCAGCTATGATTGAAAGTAAAAGATATTTTGCTTCAAAGCGAATCTGAGAATGCACTCTATCAAATACCCACAAGCTCTTACTAACATTCTCCATTATTTTAAAATTTAATCTGACTGGTAATGCCGGTGAAAACTATGTCTTTGCCTGCGCCTGTTTCCCTTAAGAATGTTCCCGATTTGAACCAGGTAACTTCAAGTCTAAGGCTTACATATTTCGATGGGTCCCAGTCTATATTTGTTGAGAACTGATGGCCTATTTGTCTGTCGCTACTTTCAGACCCAGAATATATCAGCATAACAGAAGGAGTATATATACCATCGCGGGTACTATACCTCCAGAAGCCATCGTAGTCAAATGTGTAAATAAGTCCCTCTGCTAAAGTTAGAGAAACGCTTGGGTGAAGATCTATCAGGTTGGCAGGACCTATCAATGCAGCAAGTCCAAAGTATGCTCCCTTTGCGAACAAAGGGTTGAATGTTTCGATTGACTTGTCCGAATATGATTTGTTGCCGCTAATCAGTTCAGTCTTTAAACCGATCTCTGGTTTTAATCGCAGATTTGTGAATGTGTAGCTGGAGTTAGACGATATAGTATAAGCGTTGATGCTATTGGTTGCGACTTTACCAAACTGATATACCACTTCAAAATCTGTTTTCCACCTCTCCCCGCTTTTCCATATCCGGGTACCGACAGAATGTCGAATCTCCCGACCTGACAAGGAATCAAATGTTGCTGTCTTTTTGTACAGACCCAAATAGTAAAGATCAATGTTTGAAATGCGTAGGTCTTTCTTAATTCCATATACTCCCCACAATTTTATCGTATTACCTACTTGCTCGTCAAATGAATTTGACTGTGATGTAACATGGTGGCCGTAGATAAAGTCTACGGCATTCTGATTCTTTTTCAGCCCAACATTAATAGCATCGAAAGATTGTCGGCTATTAGGAAGTTCACGCACCGAAACAAGCCTTTGAGACCCATACTGAAATTCCTGTCTTCCCAACCTGACCATCACGCCGTGATTTTTATATTCGACAAATGCCTGGTGAAATTCTACGCTACTCTGGTCTACTGGACTGACAAACGACTTCTCATAAGCAAAGCTACCTTGAAGCTGAATGAAAGTTCTAACTTTGCGATTCAAATGGAGATCTGAATGCAGCAGATATCGATGCAAAATATATCGATCATCAGGTTCGCCAGTTTCGCCCCAGTCCTCATTCTGGATATAAAAGAACTGTCCTCTTAGTTCACCGCCTATTGAATGGTAAGTGTTTTTTCCTATAGCAGTGTACTTGAGTCGTTTATAAACCGATCCTGATGTATCGGTTTCCAGATAGGAATAATCGTCATTGAATCGCAATGACTCAAACTCTTTCGAATCCTGACCAAACGAAAGCCGTGTGAAATGAATGAAAAATATTAAGAACAATAGCCGGGACATAAACCAAAACTTTTATATCAATGACGAGTGACGGAAGTACAAGCAAAATTATCTCTGACTTGAAGCGGTAATCGCAGCCGATTTAAAACTTCCGCTGCTTATAAAGCTATTATTACTACTCATTTAGATTATTTGTTTTGATAACCACCGTAGTGCTTCACCGGACTCCAAGACGGAATTACTTCCAGCGGTGCGGGTGCGAGCCGTTGATATTCACCATCGCCCCAAACAACCTTTCCATCGACAACGGTAAGCAGTGATGTTATTGATTGAATCTTTTCCTCAGCCACTTCAAAATAATTGTCACTGAGAATGGATAGATCAGCGTAGTAACCTTCCTTAATCATCCCTTTGTTCGATTCTTTGATAAGCTCGTATCCTTTTACACTGTGAAGTTTCAAAGCAGTCGTGCGATCAAGCGTATTTTCTTTTGCCATAACTTGTGCGCCACCAATTGTTTTGCCTGTTGTCGCCCAATACAGTGCAACCCAAGGGTTATATGATGCCACGCGAGTACCATCCGTTCCAAGGGCTAACGGAATCCCCATTTCCAAAATCTTCTTGATTGGAGGTGCGTTCAATGCTGGCTTCCTTCCATATCGTCTTATAAAGTTTTCACCCTGATAGGCCATCCTGTGTTGAATAGCAATACCGCCTCCAAGCGCCTTTATCCTTCTTAGGTTGGTTTCGCTGACTGTCTCGGCATGATCGAAAAACCAAAGTAGTCCGTTAAGTGGAGTTTCATTGTTCACTTCTTCAATGACATTGAGGTCACGGCTAATGCTTTCATCGTAAGTTGCATGCAAGCGGAAAGGCCATCTGTTTTTAACAAGCAATTGAATCACCGCTTTTAAATTCCCTTCCATCGTTGCCGGGAATTCGGGACGTGGGTATAAAAAGTTCTCGAAGTCTCCAGCATCGGCAACGAGATTTTCCCCTCCTCCTTCCACATGATACTCAATCTCGTTGACTGAATTACCATGTTGATGTTCGATATCAACGATCTGGGTCCACTTACTGAAATCCTGAAGTTCCGATCCTTTCTTTTGAGCGAACAAGAAATACGGAAGACGGACAGTGATCTTTCCCACTTTATTCAAAGAGTCCGTGATGGCATAGTCATCAGGGAAATTCTGAAATCCACCGCCTGCGTCCATCACTGATGTTACCCCGAGCCTGTTTAATTCTGTCATATACTGGATGGTGGAATTAACTTTCTCGTCAGTGGTAAGCTCTGGCAGTTTTGATAAGGTTGAATACAACAAAAAGGCGTTGGGTTCAGCCACTAGTAAACCTGTTGGATCGCCATTCGCATCTTTTTCGATCAGTCCTCCCGGAGCATTCGGAGTCTCCCCTGTTATGCCGAGCTTTTTGATTCCCGCTTTGTTGAGCCACGCCTTTCCATACAGGTAAAGTATGAACGTTGGCACGTTGCCAGTAGCTGCATTTATTTCCTCTAGCGTGGGCAGGCGCTTCTCTTCAAACTGATACTCATTCCAACCGCCTACTATCCTTACCCATTGCCCCTCCGGAGTTCTTGCGGCTTGTTCTTTCAGTATAGTCATTGCTCTGCTCAAAGACCTGACGCCATCCCATCGAAGTTCTGAGTTATAAAATCGTCCTCCTCTAATCACATGTAAATGAGTATCGAACAATCCGGGAATGATTGCTCTCCCTTTTGCATCAATCATTACTGTCTTTGCTGATTTCAGCCTCAGAACAGTTTTACTATCACCAACTTTAACAATTTTATTTTTTGTAATCGCCACAGCTTCGGCTGAAGGATTAGCATCGTCAAGTGTAGAGATCTTTGCGTTCGTTATAATGACATCGGCCTTTTGTGCCGAAGCATTCCAGCCCAAAATCAATAGAGCGAAGATTCCTGAAATTATGTACTTGTTCATATCTGAAAAGTTTAGGGCAAGGATTACGCCTTGCCCTGGTTTTAAATTCAAGTATTTTAGTGAGGTTTTAACATGTCCTTGGCGTATTGTATGCCAAGTCCATAAGCACCACCGTATTTGACAAAGAGACCTGTAACTGCAGCATATGTTTCCTGTCTTGCCCAATCACGCTGAAGCTCGAGCACGTATTGCGTGGCAGTGATGGGTTGAACACCAACCTGGATCAGACGTTGCATTGCCATTAAGTGAGCTTCATTGCTTACACCGCCAGAAGCATCCGTGATTACATATACTTCATAACCTTCTGCAAGTGCTGATAACGCAGGGCCTACAATACATACTTCAGACCATAAACCACCAAAAACAATTTTCTTTTTTCCTTTTCCTGTGATTGCTTTATAGGCATTGGCGTCTTCCCATGTGTTCATTGTGGTTCTGTCAATGTAAGTGCTCTGGTCCGGGTAGAACTCAAGAATTTCCGGAAACACAGGACCGCTGAAGCTCTTGTGTGCTACCGTTGTTACAACGGTCGGAACATTGAATATTTTTGATCCACCGGTTATTAACCCAACGTTATCACGAAGGGACCCTATATCAATGTTCTTTGTGGCAAATGCCATCTGGCCTTCGTAATCAACTAGTACCAACGTATGGTTCGTTGGGGTCAATAATTTTGGAGATGGCTTTTGTGCCAAAGCTCCCGTTGCTATGATAAGCATAAGGAGAAGGCTAGCGATTGTTTTAACTTTAGTTTTCATAATTTTTAATTTGAAATTTTTTCGTGTTGTTGTAATTAAAACGAATTGACATCACAAAAGTATTCGTAGTACAGCTTGTCATTGATACCTATATCGCGGGCGGAATTATACATATCACGGATTCTTTGATTGCAATTCATTGCTAAGCGGCCCAACGCCACTACCGACACCTAATAATCGATGCCTGTTCCTAAGAGTGATTTTTTTTAAAATCAGAAAATGTGGCTCCTGCTGCATTCTTAAAATATTTGCTGAAATGTGCGGTAGTTTCGAAGCCAAGGTCAAAAGCAATTTCCTTCATGCTTGACGTGCTGTGCATGGCAGTTCGCTTTGCTTCAAGCACAACCCGTCTCTTAATATGTTCGCTGGCAGGGTAACCAGTCAGATGTTTAACAATATCATTAAGGTGGCTTGGGGAGATAGCAAGTAGTTCAGCATACTCCGCTACCATTTTTTTTGACTTATAATGTTGTTCGAGTAAAGAATGGAATGTATTCACAACTTCAGTTGTCTTTGTGCGTGGTGCATCATCGTTGTCATCTTCGCGATGTCTTGTAAGATAAATAAGGAGAAGCTTAAGAAGTCCACGCAATACCTCTCCTCTTAGGATGTAGTAATTATTATACTCCTTGAAAAGCCTGTCTATGGTATCGCTAACCTCCTCCTTTAAGTCATCTTTCACTCTCAGGATTAATGGATCGCCAAGCTGATATAGCAAGCCTAATTTTGTAAGACATACTTTATTCTCCTCGTCCATTAGTACAAACTCACTAGTGAAGGAGATCACAAAACCTGTCACTTCACCTTCAGGCTGAAATAAATGCACTTGTCCCGGCGCAAGCAAGTAAATTGTATCGTCTTCCAACACGGAATTATGAGTGTCAACAGTTTGAGAGCCTTGACCCTTACAAACGATAACCAAATGGAAATGACTTAGCTTATGTGGCTCTTTCAGATAGTCAAATCGGTTCTGGCGAAGCCATTAAATTGTATTGACTTCAAACGGTAATCGACTTTCGTGTTTAGCTTGACCCTTCATATCAATATACCTTTATTTGCCATAGTGCCAGCTTGAACGCAAAAGCGATGGCAAAACTCCATCGCTAGAAATAAGAAACGTGCGGACAAGAAGCTCAAGGTCTACCTTAGTTCATTGGCACATCCATCAAAAGAAATTTCATGTTGGAGCTCGCATTGATTGAAACAGTATTAGTATTCCATATTCCTATTCCATCGCGCGTGTTGACCTTAATTCCGTTTACAGTGCCTTCACGTTCAAGAACAAACAGGTAGGCGCCATTTTTTGAGGATGATATCTGATAGTTAGTATTTTTTGACTCCTCGAGTCTGCCCATGCTGAAGACGACATCCTGGTTTATGAAAATGGAAGCGTTGTCCTCGGGATCGATAATTTTTTTAACAGAATTAATCGGAATCTCATTTAGAACACCGGTAAGTTGCTGATAACGCGGTTTCAAATTATTACTGTTCGGTACAACCCAGATTTGAAGAAACTTTAACACTTCGGTTTTTGAGTGATTATATTCAGCGTGGACAATGCCAGTACCCGCAGACATTATCTGCACATCTCCTGCTTTGATCACACCTTTGTTTCCAAGGTTATCCTGATGCTCTATAGTTCCTTCCAAGGGAATGCTGATGATTTCCATGTTATCATGACGATGTTTTCCAAAACCATATCCACCATTGACACGGTCGTCATTCAGAACACGGAGCGCTCCAAAATTCATTCGCTGTTCATTATAATAATCATTGAAAGAGAAGGTGTGTTTACTCTCAAGCCAATCAGTGGCTGTGTGGCCTCTGGTTGAAGCAGGATGCAAAATATGCTCTCCATTTGCGTGAGTTTTTACAACTATCTCTGCCGTTGGCTTCTGAAGAAATGATGAGAGCGTAATGTAACAGATGAAGAGATACCCAATAAACACAAGACATTTAGTGGTCATAGACTTAGTGGTTAATTGGTGCTTCAATTATAATAAAACGGGAAAACTCCAGGGTTTTAACTTCAATTTTCTCAGTCTCCCATATGCCAATGCTGGAACGCTCCCCGATCCGTTTGCCGTCAATTTCAAGGCTTCCATTTATCACAAAAATAAAGACACATTTATTTAGCGTTTGCAGAGAATACGCTAAGGTTTGTCCGGCATCATGTGATCCCAGACATATTTTAGCATTCTGGTTTATCCAACAGTGCGCCTGCCCCTCTTCATTGCTCACAACAGTTACAAGTTTGTTCTTTCGTTTCTCTTCGGGAAAAAACCGCTTTTGATATCGCGGAGTAACGTTTTCAAGTTTAGGTTCGATCCAGATTTGAAGGAAATTGACATCATTGTCACCAACATTGTGCTCCTCATGTCGCAAGCCGCTTCCGGCACTCATGATCTGCACCCAATCTTTTGAAACAACTTCTTTGTAACCCATTGAATCAATGTGGTTCATTGATCCAGCCAGCATTATTGAAATGATCTCCATGTTGCTGTGAGCATGTAATCCAAATCCATTTTTTTGCTGGACAAAGTCATCATTGAATGTATGGATTAAGCCAAATCCCTTTTGAATGGGATTATAGTAGTTAGAAAAGCTGAAGGTGAAATTGCTTTTCAGCCATCCTTGATCTTTCAGTCCACGCTGTTCTGGTTTAGTTATAATGCTTTTCATTTTTGTATTTGATGGAACCGTCACAATAAGGAGCCGTTTTAGTCTGCTTGCACGTATCTTTCCACAAACCAAGTGTGTGAATTAAGCTTGGATCAATTGTATCTCGGAAGATAATTTTACTTCTTCGCCTACCAATACTCCACCTGTTTCAAGTGCTGCGTTCCAGTTTAATCCGAAATCAGTTCGTTTAATTTTACCGCTTAACGTAAAACCAGCCTTCTGATTTCCCCAAGGGTCTTTACCAATACCGCCAAATTCGACATCAAACCTCACAGTCTTTGTTACGTCTTTAATGGTAAGATCTCCTGTAAGAACATATTCGTTCGCTTCCTTTACTTCGAATTTCTTAGAAACAAATTTGATCTGTGGATTCACTTTCGGCATTAAAAAAATCTACTGACTTCAGGTGGTTGTCGCGGTCGTTATTTCCCGTAGTTATAGAGTTGATATCGGCTGTAAAAGATATTTTTGATTTTGTAAAATCCTGATCTTCCGTCTCGACATTGGTCGAAAAATTCTGGAACGATCCTGAAACGTTAGTGATCATCATGTGCTTAACTTTGAAAGTTATTTCGCTATGCGCGGGATCAAGATTCCACTTTGTTGTTTTTTTTGTTGCTGTTTCCATTGCTTTGATGTTTAATTCTGAATCAAAATTACATAGCCATTGTGCGATCTGCCTTGAACTAGGTTAAGAAAGAAATAAATTATCAAGACATTGCCTGGCGCTGCTGCGAGAAAAGTTGGTTTTAAGATGTTAATTCCATTATTTGGCTCTTTATTGTAGGTTAAGCGTCAATAAATGAAAACTGATCTTATTGTTGATAATGTATCAAAGCACATCTCGCTGACTGACGAAGAAACTGACTTATTTCTCTCATTGTTGATTGAGAAGAAGCTCGCCAAACGCGAACTCCTTCATAAAGTCGGTGACGTTTGCCGGAATTCCGCGTTTGTAATTGAAGGAGCTTTAAAGGGATATACAATTGACAATGCCGGAGGTGAACACGTTTTAAATTTTGCAGTTGCCGACTGGTGGATTGCCGATATGTACAGTTTGTTTTCGCAAAAACCTGGTGTGCTTCTTATAGAAGCGCTGGCAGATTCAACCGTCTTGTTACTGTCGAAAGAAAATCAGGAATTGCTGTATAAGCAAAATCCAAAATTTGAAAGATTCTTCAGAATACTTGTAGAAAATGCGCTTGTTACAAATCAACAAAGGCTGCTGGATAACTTGAGTTTATCCGCAGAACAGCGATATCTGAACTTCATGAAAAAATATCCTTTCGTCTTAAACTGTGCTCCCTTGCACTCCATCGCTTCATATCTGGGAATTACACCTGAATTCCTAAGCAAGATCCGTAGAAACATCGCCAGCTGAGCTGATGTTTATTCCTATTAAATTCCTCTATTAATCTAGAAAAATTAAGAATATATTAAGCTAGCAAAGCTTAAGCAGGAGGTTCGACCCCTAAGCAAATCCCAAAAATGGGAGTTAAAACTCACTCCGGATGAAATACAATTTGCTGTAACCTGCACCACTTCAAACCTGATTATTGGAAATCACTTTCTGAAAATCAAAAAAAATACTTGGATGTATTTCTCTTCATGTGTTTCCAAGGGACGGCGCCAATTGATGCAAAGGACGTTGGGAAATCAGATAGAAAAATGGTAAGATCACTAAGGATCGAAGTAAGTCTGGAAGATAAATAGAATACTAAAAAATTGCCACAAATTTGTCACCGATATAGTTGTACTAATTGATTATCAGTTACATTTTGCAAGCCCCGACAGGAATCGAACCTGCAAAATAAATGGCTGATAGTCAATAGTTCTTAAACTATCGGAGGTATAGCCGGCAAGTTGTGGATTATGTATTGCCAATTACTTTGAGCGGATGAAGGAGGCGGACCGAACTGTTGCAAAGTCGGGCAATTTTACACAACATTCCAAAACACCATACACAGTTATACTTTCACCGAATGCTAATACCCCACGGAATCGAAAAGTGTATCAGAAGCGTATCAAGAAAAAAAAATACCTTGAAATTTTGCCAATTTCAAGGCTTCCGGAGGTCTCGAGCGGATTCGAACTGTTACCCATGGTTACATGTCAATACACAAATTTGCCCTTAAAACACGCATTTCTTTCCTAACTGTAGACATTTAGAGGGCTAATCCGTAAATTTACATATCGGATTTGTCCTAATTTTGTCCTAATTGTAGAGAGTATGGCGAAGATAATGGCGATAATTAAAACAGACTACATTGATAAGAATGGCGAATGTGTAGTAGTCCTTCAGTATAGTCACCTCTATAAAACCTGGAAGCACAATACGGGTATCAAGATTAATCCCAACAATGTCGAAGCAACGTTTGATGATGATCTTGAGATTTGGAAACTCACTAGTACGAAGCAACTAAAGCCTGCTGACCGAAAAAAAATCACAGAGGCAAATGAGCAACTGAGGGATATTCATATTTCGTTAAATAGAACGATCCTCGATCTCAAAGCGAAATCACTTTCCCTTGCGCCGTCATACGTTAGGCAAGAATTTTTGAAGACCCCTCAAAACAAAGTTGAAAAAAATAAATCAGTCCATACGTGGTATCAGGAATTTATCACGTCCAAAGAAAAGGAGATAGGCGAAGGAATAAATTCCTATCGTAGCACGTTTGAACATTTCAAGACACTTACTGCCGGTAAGGGAGTTATTCACTTTCAGGACTTGACCAAAGAATTCCTTGAAAAATTTCGGGACTATTTAGACGAACTCAATTTGGGTGGCCCAACGGTTCACAAACAGTTCAAAAACTTGAGAATCTTTCTGAACTGGGTTGCAGGGCAAGATGAAAACGATGAAATCAAAATTCCATCTGCCTACAAAAAATTTAAAGTAAAAGCTCGATACGGAGATCCAATCGGATTGTCTGTCGACCAATTTTTCGAATTCTACAACAAGGACTTAGGCAATCGGAAATTTCTTGAAAGAACCCGCGATGTATTTGCCTTTGCTGTGTCAATTGGAGGGCCTAGACATGGTGAC
>CAZAHL010000124.1:0-1620 GCA_964484845.1 uncultured Chryseolinea sp.
TCATATCTTTTTTCCGGTCAACAATCTTAAAGAATCCGTCCTCAGTCATGCACCCTATATCACCGGTTCGAAACCATCCACCGGGGAAGAAAACACCCTCATTATCCTTATTCCAGTATCCACTCATGACTTGAGGACCACGGGCGCATATCTCTCCCGTTTCTCCCTGGGGTAGTTCATTTCCGTTATCATCAAAAATGGCAACTTCTGTATTGGGCATGGGTAATCCTATAGTGCCTTTTCTGTGCTTTCCATCCAACGGATTACAGCACAATACAGGTGAAGTTTCGCTAAGACCATATCCTTCTACCAACGGTTTTCCCGTGACTTTCAACCAGCGGTCCGCTACAGCATCCTGAACCGCCATGCCGCCTCCAATAGCACCGTGCAAGTATGAAAAATCCAAGTCTTTAAAATCCGGATTATTGAGCAATCCATTATAGAGGGTATTCACCCCAGTCAAAATGGTGAATTTGTGTTTTTTGAGTTCCTTAACAAAACCTTTCATATCGCGGGCATTGGTGATCAAAACATTTTTAACACCCGTGCTGAACATGAGCACGCCATTGACAGTCAAAGCAAAAATATGATAAAGCGGTATGGCGGTAACAATTATATCCTCTCTCGCTCCGGCATTCATATAGGGCTTAAACCATTGCGTGATCATTGAATTATGCGCGACGATATTGGCATGGGATAACTTAGCCCCTTTTGAAATTCCGGTAGTCCCTCCGGTATACTGAAGCACAGCAATATCTTGTAATCCAATTTGCGGCTTTATCAATTCAAGTGAGGCACCTTTTTTTAAGGCCTCTTTAAAGGATAACGCCTGGGGTATGTGGTAATCAGGTACCATCTTTTTGACCCTCTTGACAACGAAATTTACCAGGGCCCCTTTCAAGGTTCCTAACATGTCGCCAAGCTGTGTTACAATGATATGTTTAATAGGAGTATTTGCTAAGACTTTTTCCAGGTTGAAACCAAAGTTGGCGACAATGACAATGGCAGAGATCCCAGCATCCTTAAACTGATATTCCATTTCGCGGGCAGTATAAAGCGGATTGGTATTCACTACGATCAGGCCCGCCCTTAACGCTCCAATGAAGGCAATGGGAAATTGCAAAAGATTGGGCATCTGAATGGCAATACGCTCCCCTTGTTTTAAGCCAAGGTCTCGCTGGAGATAGGCAGCGAAGTGCCCTGAAAGCTCGTACACTTCGCCGTACGTAAGTTTTGCTCCCATGTTCTCGAAAGCAACACGGTCTTTATATTTCCTACAACTCTCCTCAAAGAGTTCAACAAGGTTAGCATAATCGTACAATTTAATTTCGTGCGCTACAACAGCGGGATACTTGTTAAACCAGGGAAAATCCTCCATAAGAAAAAATTGAAAATTCGTACCTCCAAAGCAAACGATTGTTTGCCAGCAAATCAATAGGAGGCGAAAAGGAGGCCAAAAAAAAACCATCCTGATATTAGTCAGGATGGGCAGCTCCGAATAACTCATTAACCTAAACTGAGCTTGCTGTAGAGGAAGGAATCGAACCTTCACGGAGCAGTTAGGCTTAGAAACCTGATACCATCTGTTCATTAAGATCGTATCAGGGTGCTTCACTTTAT
>CAZAHL010000124.1:1720-18822 GCA_964484845.1 uncultured Chryseolinea sp.
ACCCCCGAGACCGGAGGGCTTGTCTGCCTGTTTCAACACCCTACAATGTGTTTTTTTTTGTGTGTGTTAAGTGTGTGTCCCAATAAATCGGGGTTGCTGTAGAGGAAGGAATCGAACCTTCACGGAGCAGTTAGGTTTAGAAACCTGATACCATCTGTTCATTAAGATCGTATCAGGGTGCTTCACTTTATTCTGTACTCTCCACCCCCGAGACCGGAGGGCTTGTCTGCCTGTTTCAACACCCTACAATGTGTTTTTGTGTGTATGTGGTAAGTGTGTGTGTTTGCTGTAGAGGGAGGGATCGAACCTCCACGGAGCAGTTAGGTCGCCAAAGGCTGGACTTTATCCCGTTTTCTCCACCCTCGAGACCGGAGGGCATGTCTGCCAAGTTTCAACACCCTACAAGGTTGTTTTTGTGTGATCAGTGAGCGAGTGACGTGTGAGTGATTGTGAAATCTTCAACAAAGTAACACAATAACTGATCGTTGAATCAACTAATGATTCAAATAATTGTATAATTTTTAATTATATTTCATAATTTTGAATTATAGTCAAAACACAAATTTATTATGCCCGAAAATTATAAAGTTGATAATATCGACTTGAAGATTCTTGAAATTCTCATGCAGGATGCCAAGAAGCCCTATACAGAAGTTGCAAAAAAGGCTTTTGTATCCGGCGGCACCGTCCATGTTCGCATGAACAAATTGGAAGAAGCCGGTATCGTGGAAAAGACCACCTTAAAAGTGAATTATGCCAAACTTGGGTATGACATCACTGCCTTCATTGGGATATTCCTGCAAAAGAGCGCTTTATATGATCAAGTGATGGCTAAATTGAAAGCAATACCTGAAATTACCAGCATTCATTATACGACCGGCAATTACAGCATGTTCACAAAAATACATTGTAAGGACACAAATCATCTGAAACTGGTGCTGCACGACAAAATTCAGCAGGTAGAGGGGATTGAAAGGACGGAAACGATGATTTCGCTGGAAGAAAGTTTGGACCGAAGCCTCAATCTGACATAAAAGAGATTATCCAATTTGAACCTAAGAATACCTTTTTTATGTTACTTTTGTATTGTTTAAAATCAGTCTAAATAGGCTTCGATGAGTAAAGATAATCAGGTACTGGAAGAATTGACCTCGAAGGAATACGAGCACGGGTGGACTATAGATATAGAGACCGATTCCGCGCCGAAAGGCCTTAACGAGGGAATCATCCGTTTTATTTCGGCAAAGAAGAATGAACCTGAATGGCTTCTTGAATGGCGCCTCAGTGCATACAAGCAATGGATAAAAATGAAAGAGCCCAAGTGGGCTAATGTTACTTATCCACCCATTAATTATCAGGATTTAATTTACTATTCGGCCCCAAAACAAAAGATCCAACCTAAGAATTTAGAGGATGTCGATCCGGAATTGATAAAGACTTTTGAAAAACTGGGCATTTCGCTTACCGAACAAAAAAGACTCACTGGCATTGCTGTTGACGCCGTGATTGATAGTGTATCAGTTGCTACAACATACAAATCGACACTTGCCGAACTGGGAATTATTTTCTGCTCGTTCAGCGAAGCTGTTAAAGAACATCCAGAACTAGTTAAGAAGTACATGGGATCTGTGGTCCCTGTCAACGATAATTATTTTGCTGCATTAAACTCAGCCGTATTTACCGACGGATCCTTCTGCTACATTCCGAAAGGCGTCAGATGCCCGATGGAATTATCAACGTACTTTAGAATTAACGCTGCGAATACGGGGCAGTTTGAAAGAACATTGATCGTAGCGGATGAAGGCTCTTACGTGAGCTACCTTGAAGGATGTACCGCACCAATGCGAGACGAAAATCAATTGCATGCTGCTGTTGTAGAGATCTATGCGATGAAAGATTCGCAAGTGAAATACTCAACTGTGCAAAACTGGTATCCCGGAAATAAAGAAGGAGTTGGCGGTATCTATAATTTCGTAACGAAGCGCGGTTTATGCTTCGGCGATGGGTCAAAAATTTCATGGACGCAAGTTGAGACTGGTTCTGCCATCACCTGGAAATATCCCTCCTGTATTTTGAAAGGCGACAACTCCATGGGAGAATTTTATTCTGTGGCCGTTACAAATAACTATCAGCAAGCCGATACAGGAACCAAAATGATCCACATCGGTAAGAATACAAAGTCACGTATTGTATCGAAAGGAATTTCAGCTGGACACTCTCAAAATAGTTATCGCGGTCAGGTTAAGATCATGAAGCGTGCAGAAAATGCCCGCAACTTCTCTCAATGTGATTCCCTGCTGATGGGTGATAAATGCGGTGCGCATACTTTCCCGTACATCGATGTTGAAAATAATTCCGCCCGAATTGAGCATGAAGCCACCACTTCAAAAATAGGCGAGGATCAGATCTTTTATTGTTTACAACGTGGTATTGATCAGGAATCAGCCGTGGCGCTCATTGTGAATGGCTACGCGAAAGAAGTTCTGAAACAATTGCCGATGGAGTTTGCAGTGGAGGCACAAAAACTCCTCGCACTTACCCTCGAGGGAAGTGTTGGTTAATTTCTAACCACGAATCTTAAAACCGTAAAGAGAGAATATGTTAAGTATAAAAAATCTACAGGCGAAAATCGATGACAAACAGATCCTCAATGGCATTAACCTGGAGATAAAGGCGGGGGAGATTCACGCGATTATGGGGCCTAATGGTTCGGGTAAAAGTACGTTGGCATCGGTCCTTGCGGGCCGCGAAGAGTACGAAGTCGTAGAAGGCCAAGTGGAATTTTTAGGTAAAAATTTATTGGAGATGTCCCCGGAAGATCGTGCCCGCGAAGGTGTGTTTTTAGCTTTCCAATATCCGGTGGAAATACCCGGGGTCAGCACGATAAACTTCATGAAGACTGCGCTCAATCAGATACGCGTGCATCGTGGCCAACAGCCATTAGACGCCGTTTCTTTTTTGAAGGTGATGAAGGAAAAAATGAAGCTGGTGGAAATGGATCAATCGTTGCTGAACCGTTCCTTGAATGAAGGTTTCTCAGGCGGAGAAAAAAAACGCAATGAGATTTTTCAGATGGCCATGCTTGAACCAAAGCTAGCCATCCTCGACGAAACGGATTCAGGCCTTGACATTGATGCTCTTAAAATCGTATCCAACGGCGTCAATAAACTCAGAAATAAATCCAACGCCGTCATTGTAGTCACCCACTATCAGCGATTGCTTGACTACATCGTACCGGATTTCGTACACGTACTCTATAAAGGAAAAATAGTGAAGTCTGGCACAAAAGATCTTGCTCTTGAATTGGAAGCTAAAGGGTATGACTGGATTAAAGATGAGTTGGCTATCGCGTAAAGAATATAAGAGCATGAGTGTACTGTTGAAAGAAAGGAATGTAACGTCAGAAGTTGCGCACCTAATTGAAAAAAGCTTAGCGTCTTACACCTCGGTGCCGGATCTGAGAAAAGAAGCTTTCAAAACGTTTCAATTTTTAGGTATCCCCGACAATAAATCGGAAGAATATAAAGACACTCCTATTTCGAGGCTCCTTCAGAAAAATTTTTCATTTCAATCCGGGGCTGTTCAAGCGAAGGTCGACCCACAAAATTTTCATATTCCTTTTGTGGACGGGAATATCCTTGTTTTTATGAATGGAGTTTTCTCCCACGAGCACTCGACGATCGTATCTCCGGAAACAGAAGTGTCGATCAGTTCGCTAAGCAAAGCTTCGCAGGAAAATCCGCTTGTTCTTCAGCATCTGGGACAACACGCAGACTTTAGCAAAGATGCCTTGAACGCCTGGAATACTGCAGCCTGGAACGAAGGGGTATTCATCCATATAAAAAATAATCAGGTAGTTGAGAAAACGATTACCATTTATCATATTCATGACGCTACAGTTTCGGAAGTATTGAGTGTAAACCGGAATCTGATCATAGCTGGAAGCAATAGTAAGGCAACCGTGATTGAAAAATTTGATTCTGTGGGAAATCACAATCATTTTTCTAATATCGTTACGGAGGCTGTTGCGTTAGAAAATTCGGAACTGAATTTTCATTCCATCCAAAATGATTCCGGTAACCGGTATCAGTATAATCTCACACAATTCCATCAATCGAATTTTAGCCGGGTAAATACGTTCACCTTTACCATGGGTGGCAAATTAGTCCGGAATAATTTACAGTTGGCGCTTGATGGTGAAGGGATTGAATCCCATATGTTTGGATTATACCTTCTTTCCAATGATACACTTGCAGATAACCATACCGTTGTTGATCACAGGAAGGCAAACTCCTTCAGCAATGAGTTATATAAAGGGATCATGGATGGGAACTCCAAAGGAGTTTTCAATGGCAAAATTTATGTGAGACCGAACGCCCAAAAAACAAACGCTTTTCAGGCAAACCGGAATATTTTACTGACCGATAAAGCGACAGTCAATACGAAACCCCAACTCGAGATCTGGGCGGATGATGTGAAATGTTCGCACGGCTGTACCACGGGCCAATTGGATGAAGAAGCTATGTTTTATCTGCAGACCCGCGGGCTCACCAAAGACACAGCTCGTGCTATGATGCTGTATGCATTTGCAGGAGAAATCCTGGAGAGCATAAAAAATAGTGAACTTAAAATGTATCTGGATCAGTTAGTGAGTGAAAGACTACACAAAAATTCCTGGCAATGACAACCTCACCTACTCAATCGGTTAAATTTGACGTAGAGAAAATCAGAAAAGAATTCCCTATTCTGCAACAGCAGGTAAACGGTCGCGACCTGGTTTATCTGGATAACGCGGCTACTTCCCAAAAACCGTTGCAAGTAATCAATAGCTTGGTTGACTATTACACGGGTTACAACGCTAACATACATCGCGGCATACACACCCTGGCGGAGAAGGCTACCAAAGCATACGAAGCCACGCGGGAAGCAGCAAAGGAATTTATAAACGCCAAACACATAGAAGAAGTAATCTTCATCACGCGAGGCGTTACGGAAGCTATTAATCTGGTCTCACATTCGTATGGCCATACCTTCATTGGAAAGGGTGATGAAATAATCGTTTCGGAATTAGAGCATCATTCCAACATCGTGCCGTGGCAAATGGTGTGTGAAGCAAGAGGATCAGAGTTAAAAGTCATTCCCATACATGAGAATGGAGAAATCAACCTTGATGCTTTTAAGAATCTGTTGAGTTCCAAAACCAAGCTCGTCGTTATCAATCATGCTTCGAATGCATTGGGCACAATCAACCCCATAAAAGAAATCGCCAAGCTCACTCACGACGCCGGTGCAGTAATATTAGTCGATGGTGCTCAGGCCGCGGCCCATTTGCCCATCAATGTTCAAGACCTGGATTGTGATTTCTATTGCATCTCCTCTCATAAAATGTATGGCCCTACCGGTGCCGGAATATTATACGGTAAGAAAGAGCTTCTTGAAAAAATGCCTCCTTTTTTTGGAGGCGGTGAAATGATTAAAGAGGTGACTTTCAAAAAAACGACCTACAACGATCTTCCTTATAAGTTTGAAGCAGGCACGCCGAACATCGCGGATGTAATTGCACTCAAACCTGCCATTGAATTCATTCAAGATCTTGGTAAAGCAACAATCGCGGCGCACGAGCACGATCTTTTGAAATATGCGACCAGTGAACTCTCTTCATTAAGCGGTATTAGACTGGTTGGCACCGCGGCCAATAAGGTGAGTATTGTTTCCTTCGTGGTAGAGGGTATTCATCATTTTGATATTGGCCAGATGCTGGATACGAGAGGAATCGCGGTTCGCACAGGACACCATTGTGCTCAACCTCTGATGGATCGGTTGGGCATTGAAGGAACCGTTCGCGCTTCTTTTGCTGTTTACAATACGAGGGAGGAAATTGATAAACTGGTGGAAGGGTTGGATAGGATTATTAATTTTATGAAGTAGATCCCTGCATGTCGAATTTCGAATGAAGGGTTATAAATAAAGGTTGCAAGATTTCATGACGATTAACGATGTTCAGGATGAAATTATAGGAGAATTTTCCTTGCTCGAAGGAGATATGGAAATGACTGTATTTTACGTCATGGAACTGGGCCAAAAATTACCGGAGATGCCGGAGGCCAATAAGACTGAAGAAAACATTGTTAAAGGATGCCAATCGAAGGTTTGGTTGACAGCTTCTACGACCCATGATAGAGTTTATTTTGTAGCAGACAGCAATACAGCTATCACAAAAGGGTTAGTTTGTTTGTTGATTCGGATTTTTAACGGGCAAACTCCCGAGTCAATTTTAGGATCAGCCCTTTACTTTATGAAAGACATTGGCATGGAACGATTCATTGGTACACAGCGTTCCAATGGGTTCGCAGCTATGATCAAACAGATGAAATTGTACGCATTGGCTTTCAAGACAAAAATGGAAGTGAAGTCATGATAGAACCTATCGAAAATATTGATCAGGAAAAAGCTTCGTCAGCAGCTATGCCGGACCTTCAGGAGAAAGTCCTGGCAGCCATTAAAACCGTTTACGATCCGGAAATACCTGTAGATGTTTATGAATTGGGTCTCATTTATGAGATCAATATCTACCCCATCAACAACGTATATATTCAAATGACCCTTACTTCTCCCTCCTGCCCTTCCGCGGAAGTAATCCCGGGAGAAGTAGAACAAAAAATCAAGGCCATTGAAGGCGTAAATGATGTTAAAGTAGAAGTAACGTTTGATCCGCCTTATTCGCAGGATATGATGACGGAAGCAGCCAAACTCGAACTAGGATTTTTATAATTTGTTATAGAGAAGAGATAAACTAGAAAATTAATATGTACCCAGAACAATTAGTAGCCCCTATGCGCAATGATCTAACCAGCGCGGGCTTCACTGAATTCAAAACTTCGGAAGAAGTTGTGAATAACCTTAGTAATCAAAAAGGAACAACTTTATTGGTTATTAATTCCGTTTGCGGATGCGCAGCCGGAGCTGCCAGACCAGGAGTAAAATGGGCCTTGCAAAATTCTCAAAAGAAGCCGAATCAATTGGCAACAGTATTTGCAGGTGTCGACAAGGATGCGGTGGCCAAAGCGCGTGAATTCACGTTACCTTATCCACCTTCCTCCCCTTCCATTGCACTTTTTAAGGACGGAGAGTTAGTGCATTTTGTTGAACGTCATCACATTGAAGGCAGAAATGCTCAGATGATCGGCGAACATTTGGTGGAGGTTTTCGACGAATACTGCTAATTAGGTTCGATGTTTGAGGTTTAAGGTTGCGAAGATCAGTTTCGAGTTTCGAGTTTTTAGTTTCGAGTGATAGTCTCAACACTTGAGGCCAGAAATTAATGTTAGAATTTTCCGGGAGCGCTCCTATTTAAATTTCGGAGAGGTGCGACGTGTTCAGACAGTAACTCGAAACTCCAATCTGGAACCGCGCGCAACCTCGAACCTGAAACTTCAAACTTTAAACCTACCTACAACCCTCTCTCTAAAATTAACCTGGTCTCTTCCAGATCCAGTTCATATTCAATTTTTCGTAACGCCTCATCGTTAATCTTTTCTTCATTTCGTAACCTTATCACGAGCTGACGTTCTTTGTCGAGCAGTTCCTGCTGGATGCGATGAAACTCATTGATGACTTTGTCATCCAATTTCTTTTGCGGCTGATCTTTCCTTATCCGTTGAATTCTTATTTCATACTTACTTTTAATTTGATTAAGAACTTCATCGCTTAGCGAAAGCGAATAATTTTCTTCGATGTGCTCGATGACCGAAGATGCTATTTGAAGCCGGGCTGCTTGCTCAATCTTATGTTCTTGTCCGTCCTGCTTTATACCGAACCATCTTATCAACGGACGCAAGGTTAAACCTTGCAATACCAGCGTCGAGAAGATCACTGAGAAGGTGAGAAAAATAATGAGGCTTCGATTCGGAAAAGGTTCTGAGCCGGCCATTGTTAAAGGCAAGGCTAGCGCAGCCGCTAACGACACAACGCCCCTCATACCCGACCAAGCTACAATCGTTACCAGTCGGGGATTGACTTCAGGTTCCGCCTCGCGTACGCTTTTAAGCAACCGGGGCACGTAAGCTCCGGGATAAACCCAGATGATTCGGCCTACAATTACCGCGGCACTGACAATAGCACCATACTTCAACAAGGTTGTAAAAGAATGCCCCTCGATCGTAGCGAGGATCTGAGGTAACTGCAAACCGATGAAAATAAAGATAAGTCCGTTTAAAATAAATATCACGGTGTTCCAGGCTCCATAGGCCTGAAGCCGTGTTTGCTGAGAAAATACTTCTGATGACTTACGACCGAGATACAAGCCGCAGGTAACCACCGACAATACTCCGGAAATGTGGATCGACTCTGCCGTTAGGTACGCTACAAAGGGAGCAAGGAACGTCAATGTCGTATCGGTTGTTGGATTATCGGGTGTGAGTGAATGGATCCATTTGAATATTAATCCGATAAGTAACCCTAAGATTATTCCACCACCCGCCACAAAAAGGAATTGAATACCTGCTTGCCACAAGCTAAAGGCTCCTGTAACAACCGCTGCAACTGCATATTTGTAAACAATTAATCCAGTAGCATCATTCACCAAACTTTCTCCTTCTAAGATTGTCGTTACCCGTTTTGGAATACTGAGTCCTTTGGTTGCGGCAGCGGCAGCGACTGCATCGGGCGGAGAAATAATAGCGCCGAGCACAAATGCTTCGGGCCATCCAAAACCGGGTATGAAAGCATGAGCTATCCACGCCACAGCGCACGTTGAGAAGAGAACGCAGCCAGTAGCTAACAGTGTGATAGGTCTTTTTGCTTTTTTAAAATCAGTCCAGGAAGTCGTCCAGGCGGCTGCATAAAGAATAGGCGGAAGAAAAATCAGAAATACAACCTCAGGGTCCAGGGCAATATGCGGCAAACCTGGAAAAAGGCCGATGCCGATGCCTGCTAAAACCAACAGGATCGGGTACGGGATACGAATTTTATCTGTAATTTCTGCCAGGGCCGTAACGACAGCCAGCAGGATTATTACGGTAGCCATATTTTCCATGCGGAAATGAAATTCTAATTAAATTATCGAAGTCTATAACGTAGCGATGATAAATGTTTCACGCAAAGGGCGCGAAGATAATTCGCAAAGGGCGCAAAAAATATTCTCCACTGTCTTTTTTTGTAAAGGGAAAGTTTGCGTATAGCCTAACCTATGATTGCTGAACCAGCTGTGCGCTGTTAGCTGTATGCTGTTAGCTCTAAAACGTAAACCTCGATAAAAATTCCTGCAGCTCGTCTTTTAAGGGTCTCGGATTGTTTATGCCAAGCATTTTATTAATGAGCGGGTTACTCTGCACATTGAGTTCATTTAATTTCAAATGCTGATTGATAAATATAAACTCAAGTTCAGGAATCAACTGCTTCAATTCATCAACAATATCAAAGATCTTGATACTTCTTTCTACCAGATTATAAGTGCCGCTTGGCAAATTACTTTCAAGGATATTATTAAGGGCTTTGGACACAAGATCAATATGAATAAACGAGCGCAGCTGTTTACCGTCACCCTGGATCGTAACGAGCTTATTGAAATTGGATTCAAACACAAATTTGTTGATGACTGAATCGAATCGCATGCTTTTGCTGTAGCCGTATACGGTACCACACCGTAGGATGTAAGTATCCATTTTATTCATCAACCTCCTTACATGCTCCTCACCACGAAATTTTGAAATTGCATAAAAGGTCTTAGGATCAGGTTCGGTGTTTTCATCGACGGCGGCGACAGACGATCCGTAGATCACAGAACTGCTGGAATAAATAAACTTCTTGACACTGCCGCTTTCTTCAATCGCATAAACAAGTTCTGCAGTACCCCAATGGTTAACCTGCTCATAGGCATGTGAATCAGCCGTAGCAAATGGTGTCGTTACTTTTGCTGCCAGATGGATAACTACATCAACCCCTTTCAACGCTTTTTTTAAAGACCTGGAATCAAGTAACTCGCCCTTAACAAAATTTAGCTTCGTGTGCTTCTCCAGTTTGAGTCCTAAAAACAGATTATAATTGTTACGACTTAGGTTATCATATACAATAACTTCCTCAACCGACTTATTAGAAACCAATAAACTGACTAGTTCAGTGCCGATATAACCAGCACCCCCCGTAACTAAAACCTTCATTCTATACTTTATTTGTTTATTAAATCTGTGTGCAGGCCGCACTCAATTTTGTTCATACCGAACCATCGAGCTTCGCGTTCTTGCATTTCGGGGTCCAATTTACGAGTACAAGGTTCACAACCTATACTCATAAATCCTTTTTCTTCGAGGGGATGCTTTGGGAGTTTATGTTCCTTCTGATATTGCCAAATCATTTTTGCATTCCAGTCAAGCATGGGATGGAAACGAAGGCATCCATGCTTGGCGGGTTGCTCAACTTTCATAGCAGCACGAATGGCGCTTTGATCGGCGCGCACCCCATTGATCCAAACATCGTGCGACATAAGGATGGCATCCATCGGCTGCGTTTTATTTAAATGGCAGCAATGGTCCGGGTCGGACGTGAAGAGTAACCTTCCTTCCGGGTCACGCTGCATATACTTAGGAACGTCGGATTTTAAATCAATAGTATTCAGTCCAAACTGTTCGGTGATCTGATCGCGGAAGCGGACCGTCTCAGGAAAATGATAACCTGTATTGATAAAATAAACGGGGATCGAACGGTCAATCTTACTTAAAATATGGACCAGCACCAAGCTATGGGATTGGAAGGAAGAGGTGGTGAACAGGCTCTTTCCCTCCGCTTTATAGCCTTCGATGTGCTTTACAATTTCCTCTAATTTCATTTAACTTATTGTTTACTTAAACGACTGTAACTGTTTCACAATCAGATAAATTTTTTAAAAATAATGAATTATTACTTTAAAAATCTATTATATTCGAATCCCAAACCAAACAACCTTATATTTTGAACCCCAAATATCGGTTACTTTTAGTCGTTCTTCTCACCCTTTTGGCCTTCTGCGGCCAGGTTATTTTTTAAGAGAAGCAACGTTTTTTTTGTTTACAAATCTCAACATGAGCATTGTGTTGTCGCAGGACTTTTGCGTTATAACGTAAACGCTTATAAAATCCTCCCACAACAAATCAATCTTTTTATCATTCAGGACTTTTAGTCAATTGTAACTTTTCAATGAGCGTATGCTCTAATGGAATATGTATTTATAAAAACGTTTGCATGACGACCCTGACAGCTTACCATTGCCACTTAAAAAGATTTATCCTGGCTCAATAAGTTGTCCGAGTAAATGCATTTCACAGGGTTTAATGCCGCAATTCTTTGCGCCTTTGCGTCTCCGCGGTGAAAACCCTAGATAAGTTATATACAGAAATGACAAGACAAATTGCTCAATATTGATCTGGAATATCAATATTGGCTTTACTTTGAGGGGCGGATCTCCTTTATTAGAAGGAACCTTTTAAATTAAATCATGTTTAAGTAAACACCATGAAGGTTAAGGTATCACGCAAGGAACATTTTAACGCAGCACATCGATTACATAATCCTGATTGGCCCGATGATAAAAATGAAAGGGTTTTTGGAAAATGTAACAATCCCCATTACCACGGTCATAATTATGAAGTTATTGTAAGCGTCACTGGAGAACCTGACCCTCAAACCGGATATGTGTTTGACATGAAGTTATTAAGTGATCTCGTCCGTGAGAATGTGTTGATGAAGTTGGATCATAAAAATTTGAATCTGGATACAGAATATTTTAAGAATCTTAATCCTACTGCTGAAAATATCGCCGTCGTTATCTGGAGGATACTAAGACAAAAAATAGATTCCAACTTAGAACTGAAAATCACTTTGTATGAGACCGAAAGAAATTTTGTTGAATATCCAGCCTCTTGATTCGTTGGATGATGATGCGGATGACAATCACTTTATGTCATCGATCGAAACTCCACTAAGGCCGGATGCCTTTGAGTTGAGTGACGAAGTGAAGATCGACCGGATTGAAAAACATTTTCGGGACATCATGAACATACTCGGTTTAGACCTCACGGATGATAGTCTTAACGGCACGCCAAGAAGGGTTGCCAAGATGTATGTCAAGGAAGTCTTTAGTGGCCTCAATCCTAAGAACAGACCTACAGCTAGGCTCTTTGAAAATAAGTACAAGTATGACCAAATGCTGGTCGAGAAAGACATCACGTTTTACTCGCATTGCGAACATCATTTTGTTCCCATTTATGGTAAAGCGCATGTCGCCTATTTCTCAAATGGTAAAGTAATCGGCCTGTCTAAGATCAACAGGATCGTCCAGTATTTTTCGAAAAGACCACAGGTTCAGGAACGGTTAACTGTCCAGATAGGAAAAGAAATTGAGCGGGTTTTACATACGCAGGACGTTGGGGTGGTCGTAGATGCTAACCACATGTGTGTAGCGTCGAGGGGCGTTGGCGATACAAATAGCAAAACAGGTACCGCTTACTTCTCTGGAAAATTTAAAGACCAAAATATAAAGCGTGAATTTTTGAATTACATCAACAGTAAATAATTCACTGTCAAATCGTTAAAGACAAAGGCCATCAAAATTCTGATGGCCTTTTCTGATTCATAACACAGTTTCACGCAAAGGGCGCAAAGAAATACACGCAAAGGACGCAGAGCTATCTTGCATTTTAGCTTGGAAAAGGGCTTTAATATCGCCGTTGTCGTAGTGGCAGGCCGCTATTCAGACGAAAAAATTATTACTTTTGCTATCCTAAAATATAAACCTATGGTATTCGATTTAGACATGATTCAGGCTTTGTATAAGAAGATGCCTTCGCGTATCGCTAAAGCCCGAAGTATAGTGAACCGGCCGTTAACGCTGTCTGAAAAAATCCTTTATTCCCATCTTGACGTAAATCAAAATGTTGAAAATTTCCAAAAAGGAAAATCGTACGTTGACTTTGCGCCCGATCGTGTTGCTATGCAGGATGCTACAGCCCAAATGGCATTGCTTCAATTCATGTCTGCTCAAAGACCCCGGGTTGCCGTCCCCTCCACGGTTCATTGCGATCACCTGATCGTAGCCAGAACAGGTGCCAAGGAAGATTTGACGTTAGCCACCGGCGAAAGCAAAGAAGTATTTGATTTTCTTTCTTCTGTCTCTAATAAATATGGTATCGGCTTTTGGAAGCCTGGTGCGGGAATTATACATCAAGTGGTGCTTGAAAATTATGCATTCCCCGGAGGTATGATGATCGGAACGGATTCGCATACGGTGAATGCTGGTGGTTTAGGTATGATCGCTATTGGTGTTGGAGGAGCAGATGCTGTAGACGTTATGTCTGGAATGGCGTGGGAATTAAAATTCCCCAAACTGATAGGCATTAAGCTAACTGGAAAATTGAATGGCTGGACGTCTGCGAAAGATGTTATTTTAAAAGTAGCTGGTATACTGACAGTAAAAGGTGGGACCGGCGCGATCGTTGAATACTTTGGAGAAGGTGCAACTTCTATGAGCTGTACCGGAAAAGGGACCATATGTAATATGGGTGCGGAAGTCGGAGCTACTACCTCCACGTTTGGTTATGACGAATCGATGGAACGTTATTTAAGGGCAACAGGACGTTCGGAGGTTGCCTTACTTGCTAACAACATAAAGGAACACCTTAACGGTGATCCTGAAGTTTATGAAAACCCTGAAAAATATTTCGATCAGGTCGTGGAAATTAACCTTTCTGATCTCGAACCTCATTTGAACGGACCATTTACTCCGGATTTAGCCACCCCGATTTCAAAAATGAAGGAAGAAGCTGCTAAAAACGGATGGCCAACAAACATCGAAGTAGGATTGATCGGTTCCTGTACCAATTCTTCTTACGAAGATATTGCGCGGGCCGCAAGCCTCGCCCGGCAAGTATCCGACAAGGGACTTAAAACAAAATCTGAGTTTACTATTACACCGGGATCTGAGCTGGTGCGCTATACGATCGAACGCGATGGCTTTATAGATACCTTCGATAAGATCGGTGCGAAAGTCTTTGCTAACGCATGCGGTCCCTGTATCGGCATGTGGAATCGGGTGGGTGCAGAGAAAAAGGAGAAGAACACGATCGTCCATTCCTTCAACCGGAATTTCCAATCGCGTAACGATGGTAATCCAAACACCTACGCTTTTGTTGGTTCCCCTGAACTTGTAACAGCATTGGCTATTTCCGGTGATTTGACTTTTAACCCCATCACTGATTTTCTAACAAATGAAGCTGGTCAGCAAGTAAGACTCGACCCGCCTACCGGAGATGAATTACCAGAACGCGGCTTCGATGTAAAGGATGCAGGTTATATGGCTCCTGCCAAGGACGGCAAAAAAGTAGAAGTAAAAGTAAGTCCCACATCCGATCGTCTGCAATTGCTTGATCCTTTTAAACCATGGGAAGGCACGAATTTAAAAGGGCTGCGTTTGCTTATTAAAGCAAAGGGTAAATGTACCACCGATCATATCTCCATGGCCGGCAAATGGCTAAAATACCGTGGTCATTTAGATAACATTTCAAACAACTTATTGATCGGTGCCACTAATTTTTTCAATGAAAAAATCAATAGCGTAAAGAATACATTAACCGGCCAGTATGATGAAGTACCGAAGGTCCAACGCGAATACAAACTGCATGGTATCGGAACGATCGTAGTAGGTGATGAAAATTATGGTGAAGGATCATCCCGCGAACATGCTGCTATGGAGCCACGGCATCTTGGAGTGAGGGTGATATTAGTAAAATCATTCGCGCGTATCCATGAGACCAACTTGAAGAAACAAGGAATGCTGGCCCTCACCTTCTCCAATAAGGAAGACTATAACAAGATCCAGGAAGACGATAAAATTGATATTTTAGGTTTGGTTGATTTTACGCCAGAAAAATCATTGACTATGGTATTCCATCATAGCGATGGAACACAGGACAGTATTTCCGTTAACCACACCTACAATAAAAATCAAATGGAATGGTTCAAGGCCGGCTCGGCGCTTAATCTGATGGGAATTGTGGCCGAGCGAGAACTTGCATTTGCTCAGGCTCAATCTGCAAAAAATGGAATCGTTGCAACTGTAACTTCGGCGATTAAAAAATCCGTAAAAAAGATTTTCTCAAAAGCTCCTGCTAAAAAGGTTGGTAAAAAGCCAGTCAAAAAATCAAATAAGAAAGCGCCCATAAAGGTTATATCAAAAAAGAAACCTGTTAAAAAAACAGCTGCTAAAAAAGTGGTAAGCAAAGCACCCAAGAAGGCGGTTAAGAAAGTTGCGAAAAAAGTTGTAGCTAAGAAAAGTACAGGAAAAAAACCTTTAAAGGTGATCAGAAATTCCCCGAAGAAAATATTGAAGAAAAAAAGATAACAGCGTAAAATCGATCTTCATTTTTGTTTGGCGCCTACGGCTAACCGATGCGCGCTGATCAGAGTTGCAGGCTGTCGCGCCATGACCTTTTTCCCCGTTGACAAAATATGAGCGTGGCGCGGAAAATGAATCCATTCGTGGCCCGACTACGTCTTCGACTTGTCGGGCTATAAACAGGGGGCCCCGCCCGGGCCGGAAATGCGTTATAAATCTTGGGTGTAAGCACGTTATGCGAATGAAAAATCAATCTTCTCCTAACGGAACCACCGATGTGCTGTAATGAGTACGTCCAAAGCGAAATTTAATGACGCGTCAGGGAAACAGATGGGCATTGATGTGGTGAATAATGACGAATGAACTAGGGTGTTGGAGTACGCGTGAGTGGTCGATGATTACTCCAAACTCATTTCAATGGCAATGATAATACTCAAGGCTCCAGCGGAGCCTCCTGTCTATAGCCCCGACGAATGTCGGGGTATTGAAATTGTAGAGTGCAGCACGCGCCACAGGGAAATTAAAATCGATCTTCATTTTGTTTGGCGCGTAACAGATGAGTAATGATCAGGCGCGGATGCCTAGCCAAGATCATTTTCCTCTTCGATAAATCAGGTAAGAAAGCTCCCTCTACAAAGTCGCCGAAGAAGATATTAAAAGCCTGTTTAAAAATTGGCTGCGAACGGGGCTTTTTTCTTTTTATTGGGCGTTAATCCTGTCGGATACGTGATGTTATTTTATATACCTCTTCAAATAGCCGCTTTTATTTAAGAAATTATTGAAATCTTTTATATCAAGTATTTCCTTAACAGCATTTTTTTTATCGCTACTATTCTTGAAAAACTGTTCTGTTATTTTATATCCCATCCAATAACCCAGGTCGTTGGGTCTGTCGTCCTTACCTGATACTCCATAGAGCCAGTCATTGTAATTGGTGCTATCCATTTTGGAGACAAATTCAACGCAAAGCCTATCCTCATGTTTATTGCCATATTCCATCGCCACCTTGTTGAGGTTCTGACCAGAAATTAATTCACCTAGAAAGTCTGCACTGCCTTCAATGATGCTTTGTTGTAAAAGTGTTGGCTCATCCATCCAATTCTTTTGTTGAAAATGAATCAACTCATGCGCAACGATGTAGGGAACATTATTTACATCAGTTTGCATTTCGGCACCGATAAATAAACCGTCCTCATTAAACGTTCCTCCAGAATTGTAAGCGCCTATAACAAAATACACAGGTGGAAACTGCACTTGCGGATACCAGTACTTCAATGCATAAAATGTGGCTCTGCATTGCTTTTGTTTTTCGCTTATCCGCAATGTATTTTCTTTTACTTTTTCATAGTCCGCTCTTCGCTTCTTAACGGTAGAATAAAGATGCTCTGCGCTCTGAATCCTATTTGGAATAAATCCCTTCACACCGTTGCTTCCAACGTTGATGTATTTGGCACCGAAAGGGTTAATTGTTGAATCTTTTTTGAACGCTTCAAAAGCACTCCAAAAAAGGTTGATGTCACTCGTCAGAAATATTGCACTATCTGGATCATTGGTGAAGACCGTTTGAGCAACTGTTGAACTGTTTACTATAAAAAAAAATATCCACAATATAATTTTACTCATTGTCTTTACTAACTAGAGTCTGTCTTTAAAGTCAAGGTTCACGCAGAGGCCGCAAAGAAAAAAATACACGCAAAGGCCGCAGAAGATATATTTTGCGCCCTTTGCGGGATTTCCTTAG
>CAZAHL010000125.1:0-18800 GCA_964484845.1 uncultured Chryseolinea sp.
TTGTATGGTCTTCCCACCATAAATAAAGCGCCGCCCAAAATTGAACAATTTACAGCGATCAGGGGAAGAAAAATACCCAGCGTTCCGTATAAGGCGGGCGAAAATTTTTCAACCGCCATTTCTGTCAATTGCGTTACCGCCGCAATCACTGAGATGAAGACAATGAATTGAAGAAAGTTCAAATCGATGTTGGCAAACTCCGGGCTAATCCAAGCCAAGGCACCTGCGGTCAATACATAATTTTGAACAAGCCAATTGATCGGCACGGTAAGACCCAATACAAATATAACCGCGATCCCGAGTCCAAAGGCTGTACTTACTTTCTTAGAAATAGCGAGGAAAGAACACATGCCTAAGAAGTAGGCAAAGATCATGTTGTCAATAAAAATTGACCGAACCCCAATGTTGATTAGATTTTCCATTTCTTTTTTAGTCTAATGTGATTCCCGATAACCGTTGATAGATCGCTGTATCCAAATTATAATTCCCAACAAGACGCAGGCTCCGGCAGGCAAAAGCATTAATCCATTTCCTTGGTAGTGAATACCTATAGATTCAAAAACTTTGAAACCAAAAAGCGAACCGGCACCGAGCAGCTCCCGGAAGAAAGCTAACGTCATCAAAATCAATCCATACCCAAGGCCATTTCCCATTCCATCTAAAAATGAAGGCCAGGGTTTGTTTGCCATAGCATAAGCCTCCAGACGCCCCATCACAATACAGTTGGTAATTATCAATCCTACGAAGACAGAAAGCTGCTTTGATACATCATACACATATGCCTTTAAAAGTTGATCTACCAGGATTACCCATAGCGATACTACTGCCAGCTGTACAATAATTCGTATACGGGAAGGAATTGAATTACGCATCATCGAGATCACGAGGTTTGATGAAGCTGTTACAATTATCAATCCCAGCGACATTACAAATGCAGGCTTCATTTGCGTTGTAACCGCTAATGCTGAGCACACGCCCAAAATCTGCACCGTAATAGGGTTATCAATATCCAACGGATTGGATATAAGTTTTCTATTTTTCTTTGAAAGAAGTGGTTCTGATTTTTTCTCCTGAATTTCAACAGCTTCTGTACTCATAACCAATTATTTAATTTTTCTTATTCTTCTTTATGTAATTTTCGTACGCCAGGAAATAGTCCTTTAACATATTATTGACTCCTTTCGCAGTTAGTGTCGCCCCTGATAAACCATCAACCTGATGTGGCTTGTTTGAATAATCCAAGCCTTCACCCTTCATCATTCTAACCGAAACGAGTTTATCTTTATCGTAAATCGTTTTTCCTTTAAAGCGATTTAAAACATCTTCGTCTGTCTCAATGCGAGCTCCTAAACCTGGTGTCTCTCCCGCATGTTGGAATTTCACTCCCTGAATTGTATTCAAATCCGATTTCAGCGCCACAAAACCCCAGATGCTATTCCAAAGACCGTAACCATAAACAGGAAGGACTACATAGTCTGTCTTGGTAGAGTCATTTTCATTTTTGAATTCATATACTGGGAGGAGTCTTTGATCGGCGGGTTTCTTATATTCAATGGCAAGATTCACATCTTTCGGTTGCATACCCTCTTTGAGGGTACCTTGCGAATCCACGACAAATGCTTTTACCCGTTTCGAATAGAGATCATTAATATCGACACCTTCTTCAACAGTAATAACCGTGGAAAGAATATTCTTCTTTTGCTCCTGGTCAATATTAAACTGCTGCTTCTCTTTCAAACCTTCAGAAGCCAACGCCAGGAGACCACCGCATACAATGGTAAGGGCGCCAGCATATAAAACGATATATAAATTAGACTGTCGCACGTTTTAGTCGTCGTTTTTTGTTTGCACTTACTACAAAATAATCAATTAGCGGAGCAAATACATTCATCAGAAGTATTGCCAACATAATTCCTTCCGGATATGCCGGATTAAATACCCGAATAAGAACCGTTAAGATACCTATTAGTATTCCATAAAACCATTTTCCAGTTTCGGTTTGAGCCGCGGTTACCGGATCTGTAGCCATGAAAACCGCTCCAAATGCCAAACCTCCCATTACCAAATGATAATGTGCAGGCATGGACACAAAAGGATTCCCACCAACAAAATTCAGGAAAAGTCCCATACCGTAAGCTCCGGCAAAAACACTAACAATAATCTTCCAGCTACCTACCCCTGTAAAAATCAGTATAAAAGCTCCAATCAGACACATTACAGTGGAGGTCTCTCCAACGCTTCCTGGGATAAACCCGAGAAACATGTTGGTAAAACTAAACATATCAGGAGCCCAGCCGGCCCCGAATTCTTTGAACACACTCACAACATTCTGCCCGGTTTCGACCGTAGTTGCAGCAACCGCCAGTGGCGTGGCACCTGAATATGCCGCCACTGTTTGAGCACCCTCTCCCAGGTACGTCCATACTTCACCGGCCATATCCACGGGGTAGGCAAAATACAAAAAGGCCCGGGCTGTCAATGCAACATTTAACACGTTCATTCCGGTTCCACCAAATGCTTCTTTACCTATGATAACCGCGAAAATCGTAGCAATTGCAACCTGCCAGAGCGGAATGTCGGGAGGCATTACCAGTGGAATGAGAAGCCCCGTTACTAAAAATCCCTCATTAACAGGGTGTCTGCGAAGTGTAGCAAAAAGAAATTCAACCCCTAACCCAGTGGCATAAGACACAACAATGACGGGAATAACCTGAACCACTCCAATCCAAACTTTTTCCCAAATCCCCGCCTCTTGTCCTAATGCAATAAAGTGTTGGTGGCCTAAATTAAAAATTCCAAATAGAAGACACGGAACCATAGCGATCACTACCGTCATCATGAACCGTTTCATGTCCACGGCATCTCTAACTTGAGCTCCTTTTAAGCCAGCTGTTGTATTGGGTACAAAAGCAAAGGTATCAAAGGCTTCGAAGACGTAGTAGTACTTTTCCCACTTGCCTCCTTTTTCAAAATCGTGCTTTACCTTATCTAAGGCGTTTCTTAAAAACTTCATATCCGTCAGCTATTCTGCATTAATTCAATTCCTTCACGCAAGATCGCTTGCAAATTGTGTTTTGAAACATCGACAAATTCGCACAGAGCAATATCTTCTTCTACCACCTCATAAATTCCCAAAGCTTCCATATCATCGTAGTCTTCAGCAATAATTGCCTTGATCAGATGTGTTGGCAATACATCCATGGGAATAACTCTCTCAAAATCACCTGTCTGTACAAAGGCACGTGGTTCACCTTTCATATTGCTGTCTAAAATGTATTCCTTATTATAATTCAGGAACGAAAATAATCCCCACGCACGACTCAAGCTCAATTTTTTTGCCGACGGTGTGATCCAACCCAAGAATTCGTATTCATCGCCCTCCGGTATTACCGAAATTAACTGATCATAAAAGCCGATATGATCTTCTTTACCAATCTTAGTTCCCGTGAGAACGTTTCCGGAAACAACGCGCACATGATCTTTCTTCAAGTTATTCTGAAGCATTTTTTTGATGGACGCTCCTGTGTAGGTTTTATAGTATTGCGGATCCTTGACCTCGGAGCCGGCAACTGCGATTATTTTTGACGCATCGTGGATACCGTTGAGAAATAGTTTTCCGATCTGAATTACACCGTACGGATTTATAGTCCAAACGACATCATTTTTTCCAAGCGGATCGAGGTGATGGATTTGAACGCCTACACATCCGGAAGGATGGGGCCCTGAAAATTTGTTTAATTCAACGCCCTGCACCTGAGAAAATATAGCGCCTATTTCCTTTTTGGTATGAACATTTAAATGAATGGGGCCGGCCGTGAATTTTTTTAGTATATCAATACCGATTTGGAAAAATTGTTCTTGCCCCTTAAAAAGGAAATTATAGTCCGGGGCAAGCGGATGTGAATCAAAAGCAGAAATAAAGATCGATTTTGGAGTTTCCGTTGGGTCGGCTACCACGCCAAAAGGTCTTTGTACCAAATTCACCCATGCACCACTTTTCAAGAGCTGCGCTTCCGCCTCAGGACGGCTCAGATTTACAATTTCGGAAGTCGTATATTTTGTAAAAGGGAGGTATTCAACTGTGCGGTCTGCCAAAATTTTCACATGGACAAGTTTGCGCTTTTCGCCCCTCTTGATTTCAACAATTTCTCCGCTAACCGGTGCAGTAAAAATTATTTTCTCATTTTTCTTGTCATGAAATAATGGCGAACCAGCCTTTACAACATCCCCCTCATTTACCACCACTTTTGGTAAGTAAATACCATGAAAGTCAAGGGGTTTAATAGCGAAGGTTTCTGGTTGCTCTGTCGGCGCTATTTTTAAAGAAGCTTTTCCTAAGAGGTTGATATCAAAGCCCTTCTTCAATCGAATAAATTTGCCCATGTACGTGGCGGTCTGTTTTAGGAACGTGGCAAAATTAGCATTTTTCCCAACATTCAACAGGTGAAATAAATTTTATTGAACGCGAATTACAGGAACTGTTTAGGGAGTTAAACAGCGGCAAAAACAAGAGACCTACGCGCCGGCTACTAGTTTGGCTAATGTTAATCTGATCACTTCATCAACCTGCTCTTCCAATGTAATATGCGAGGTGTCTATCAGCACAGCATCAGGGGCCTGACGCAGCGGACTTTCAGCCCTCGTAGTATCTATCTGATCGCGTTGAAGGATGTTGCTGATTATGTCATCCAGGTCTACAAGCCGGTCTTTGTCAAGAAGCTCTTTTTGTCTCCGGAAAGCCCTTACAAGAAGGTCAGCGTTCATAAAAAGTTTTAATTCAGCCTGTGGAAAAACGACGGTACCTATGTCGCGTCCATCCATTACCAAGGCCTTATCCTTTCCCATTTTGCGTTGTTGTTCCACCATCGCATTTCGAACTTCCTTGATTGCACTTACCTGGCTTACCTGTTCGGATATTCGCATACTGCGAATGGCTTTTTCAACATTGAGACCGTTGAGGTATGTCTCTGTTACCTTTTTAGAATTTACAATAAATGAAATTGTAATTTGCTGCAGAGCTTTCGATATTTCTTTCGGGTTCGTGAGCGCAATATGATGCTCCATAAAATACAGGGTTACTGCACGATACATAGCACCGGTATCTATATATCGATAACCCAATACATTTGCCACTGCCTTTGCTGTGCTACTTTTCCCACAAGCCGAATAGCCGTCGATAGCAATTACGATTTTACGAAGATTCATCAGCAGTCTTTTAATGGACACGGGATAGGTTTCCCCGGTTTCAGTTTTTTATGTTTTTTGGGATGATGGGATGCACAAGAAACCAGAAAAAAAATGATGCATAGAATGAATGAAAATTTTTTTAGTTTCCTCACGACGTACCACGTATTATAGATTGACTCAAAAATAGATAATTGATCCGGCTGTACAACTTAGCTGCCAAGCTTATTTTGGTAACTCATTTGAAACCCGATTTTCTGACCTGCGCCTAACTCGTGCGTACGTTCTAATTTTTGATTCAGTGTAATAGCGCGGAGATCGGGAAACGGCGGTGCAATTAAATCATTGTCAATCGCTATCATTAAACTGTGTTGCACGATTGTGTTGATATCATTTATTGTAATCGGGTTCTCTGAAATTTTGCTAAACAAATCTTTCAGGCCACTCTGACCTTCTACAATAAATTTGTTCTCATGATTGATTAACAGCCTCGCCACCAGATAACCCGGATCATTAATCCGGCCAAACTTTACGGAGTCGGCCATAAAATTATAAATCATGATTTGTCCAAAATAACGGTTAACCGTATTCGCTTTAATATAAGGATCACTCATTACCTCATGTGATTCGTCGAAGGTGACAATATTGGTATGGAGAACAAAAATCAGCAAGTCGCCAGCCAATTTAACTTCAAACTCCTGTTCATTTAGGAATTTGAAATGCACAGTAACATCGTCGTCGCCAGCCTGTGTTTTTTTTATCAATTCAGTTGTAATACGCTGAGATTCATGAGCGAGTTGGGTGAAAGCGTCCACAATGTGTTTATAAGCAGCCTGCTTTGCGATGGATTTGCTTTCTAACAGATGCTGAATGTGATCAAGATTACTTTCGTGTTCAGGCATATTATATAGTAACTATCCGGATAAACGTTTGTTAAAGATTATATAGAAACTTTATGCCTGCCCTTTTGGAAAGGATTGGCAAGTAGTAAATTGAAAAAAAATACCTGAGCATGGAAACAAATAACGAGGGAAAGACCGAAAAAACGTTTAAGAACTTTGGCCGAAAGGTAGATGGCTTTTTAGAGGAATTGAATGAAGCCACCGAAAGACTTCAGAAAGAATTCCGCGAAAAGTACGATGATCTTAAAGTGACCGCTGAAAAAGTAAAAAAAGAATCTGAAAACAACGAACGCTGGAAAGAAGTGGAAGATAGCCTTAAAAAGGCAAGCGATGAGTTAGGGAAAGCTTTTAAAGCGGCTTTCAAAAAAAGAGATCCGGGAACCCCAACGGAGTAACTGAAGCCGATGGTGTTTTATACCATCGGCTGCGTTATCATATTTTTGTTGTCTTCCATTTACCCTGCCTAAAAATTATTATAGAGACTACCGCCATTAAGGATTCAGCAATTGGAATCGCCGAAAACACACCCGTTGTGCCAGCTCCTAACCAATTTGCCAATGCATACGCTAATGGTATCTGAAAAATCCAAAAACCAAAGAAGCTAATAATGGTTGGTGTTCGCGTATCACCTGCTCCATTGAAAGATTGTCCAACGACCATACCGTACGCATAAAAAATATATCCGAGTGAAACAATCTTTAAACATTGGATGCCATTTCGCAATACAGCTGGATCAGTTGTGAAAAGATGTAAAATTGGCCCTGCTAAGCTGAAGAACAACAAGGTAACTACAGCGAGAAAAATAAGGTTAAAAAAGGAAGTTCGCCATACTGATTTTTCAGCGCGTTCAGGGTGCCCCGCTCCTAAATTTTGACCTACCAGCGTCGCCGCAGCATTTGCCATTCCCCATGCAGGAAGAATAGCAAATACGATTACCCGAATAGCAATGGTGTAGCCTGCTACTGCTTCGCTTCCGAAGTCCGACATGATGCGAACAAGAAATATCCAGCTTGCAGATCCAATCAAAAATTGACCTGTGCCGCCTGCCGACACTTTAACGAGGCGCCCAACAATATTCCACAGTACAGCAATGTTGGCAGCATGCAATTTGATTAGACTCTTCCCTCTGAAAAGGTGGTACAACTGAAATAAAACTCCAATACCTCTTCCAATATTAGTAGCGATGGCAGCACCTTCTACGCCAAAAGATGGTATGGGACCGAAGCCGAATATCAAAACAGGATCAAGTATAATATTTAAGCCATTTGCAAGCAACAACGACTTCATCGCGATGGAAGCATCCCCTGCTCCTCGAAATATTCCGTTGATAAGAAACAACAACATGATGGTGATATTGCCTGTAAACATCCATTTCGTATATCCCGAATTTTTTTCAATGAGATGTTCGCTCGCTCCCATTAAACGCAGTATGTCCTCTGAAAAGAAAATACCAACTGCGCTGATGATCACGGATATCCCAATACCCATGTATATTGCTTGTACAGCAGCGACTTGCGCTCCTTTAATATCTTTTTCACCAACTCTTCGGGCAACCATGGCTGTGGCACCCATGCTGAGTCCCATAGCCAGTGAGTAAATTAAGGTAAGTACAGATTCTGTTAATCCGACCGTAGCCACCGCATCGTTTTCGTGTAGCTGGCTTACAAAGAAAACATCCACTACAGCAAACAATGCTTCCATACTCATTTCAATAATCATCGGAATCGATAATAAAATGATTGCCTTGTCTATACTTCCTGATGTATAATCTTGCGTCTCCCCTTTTACAGCTTGTTTAAAAAGGCGAATAAATGCATCGAGTTTTTTAATAACTGACATTCCATAACGATTTAATGATGAACAAAAGATAATGAACTTCCGAAATGAAGTTAATAGAAAGAGGTTTGGACGTACCAAACTTAAAACGTGAGAATCATAGGCGTTAAGAATGCGCTTGAAAGTGAGCTTACGGGTAAAGGTGCGAGAAGGTTTTACAATGAGCAATGAATAATGAATAATGAGCAATAGGCAATGGGCAATGGGCAATGAAGATGATCGTGGTTTAAAAGAGTTGGAAATTTTTTGAAGTCGGGTGTGGTTTAAAAAAAAGAGCCTTTCGGCTCTCTCAAATTTATTTAAATTTTTTGAATAGGAAATTTTCAATCCTTTTGTATTGTGCTTGCTCCTGATGTATTGGATGTGACGGTAGGATTACCTCTGTATAGTACTGAACTGGCCCCGCCTGCTGTGACGTTTAGTTCATCCGTTGCCGTAATCTTTCCTTCGCTTGCGCCGGATACGTTGGCCGTTGCTTCTCTCACTGGATAGTCAAACGCTTTAAGTGTGGAAGCGCCCGAAATTTCTGCATGGAATTCATCCCCTGAACCAACCATCAGGAGACTTGATGCGCCTGACACTACCAGATTTAGTTCGCGATAATCGGAATCCAACTGAGATACAGACGCGCCAGATAAATATAAATCAAGATCATCATCGCTTTCAAAGCCCCTTATCTTAGATACGCTTCCCCCTGAGAAATTCACAGCGTCGAGGCGCGGCATCGTTATTTTTATGTAGGTATCGTGGTGACGGTCTGCGTTATCATCAAACTCAATGACGAGCGTGTTCCCACTTCTATAAACCTCAAGATCATTAATATTTCTTCGGTCACCTTTTGCCTGGATGCTGAAAATATTAGCGTGCTCCACTTCTATATTAAAGGCGCTTCCCATTTCCAAACGATCAAAATCGACGATTGGAAATTCTTTTTGGGTTTCCTGCAAAGGTCCCGGATCTTCGGTGTCACAAGAAATTAGAATGACGGAAAATGTTACTAACAGAACGGCAGCGAGGGTTTTTATGTGCGTGAACATAATTTTAAATGTTTGTTTAGCCTTAAGACAATTGACTTCGTCTTAACCCCTATCAAACATTCTTAAATTTCTGCTAGGCTATTGAAATCGTTTTTACGTTCACGAATTCCTTGATACCGAATTCCGATAATTCCCGGCCATAGCCCGATTTTTTAACTCCGCCGAATGGTAACTTTACATCGGAACGCATCAATGCATTCACTAAAACTGAACCTGAATCTATTTCACGGGCTATTCGCTCTCCTTTTGTCAGATCTTGAGTCCAGACGGTAGCGCCCAGTCCATACCGGCTTTGATTTGCTAATGCTATCGCGTCCTCTTCGTTTTTCGCTTCGATCACGGCAGCAAGTGGCCCAAAAGTCTCTTCATCAAAAGCAGGCATACCTGGTTTTACGTTGTCCAATAAGGTTGCTTGGAAATTGCAGCCGCTTCTATTTCCCCCAACCAGGAGTCGAGCCCCGAGCGCTACTGACTTTTTTAGTTGAGTTTCAATTTTTTCTGCCAGATCAAGACGGGCAAGAGGGCCTAACGTATTTTTTTCATTAAAAGGATCTCCCTGTATTAAAGCGCTAATACTTTCTTCAAACCTCGATACGAATTCATTCTTTATGTCCTTATGAATAATAAATCGTTTAGCCGCGATACACGACTGTCCTACATTTTGCATTCTCGATTGAGTTGCAATTTGAACAGTTTTATCAAGGTCTGCATCGGGCAATACAATAAAGGCATCGCTTCCGCCTAATTCCAAAACGCTTCTTTTAATGTTTTTACCAGCCATAGAAGCAACTTGTGAACCGGCCAATTCGCTCCCCGTAAGGGCCACTCCCTGTAAGATGTTTGATTCAATAATCTTTTCCACAAGATCTACCTCGATAACCAGACTTTGAAAAACACCCTGTGGAAAACCAGCTTCAAGGAAAATCTTTTCGATTAGCAACGAACACGAGGTGACATTCGGAGCGTGCTTCAATATTCCCACGTTGCCCGCCATCAGTGCGGGTACTGCAAATCTGAATACTTGCCAAAAAGGAAAATTCCATGGCATGATGGCCAACACTGCGCCTATAGGCTGGAAGGCAATTACACTTCTCCGGCCCTCCGTAGCGATATATTGATCCGCGAGAAATTGCTCAGCATGTTGTGCAAAGTATTCACATGCCGTAGCACTTTTCTCGACCTCAGCACGCGCTTCGGATAAAAGTTTACCCATTTCCAACGTAACGGTTCGTGCATACGCCTCTTTATTTTCACGAATAATGGAAGCTGCTTTTAGCATCAGACCACTTCGATGAGCAAACGAAGTTTTTTTCCAATCCTTAAATGCGTTGTCAGCAACGTCAAGCTTTTCGCGCACTGTAGAAGCGCTCATCACGGGAAACTCGCCCACAAGGGATTGATCGAACGGATGTATTGACTTAAACATGAGAACTAAGTTATGACGTAAACAAACGTAAAAAAGAAAAGCCAGGTTCACAGCCTGGCTTTATGTTTATCGATAAAGGAAACCGTATTATCCGATAGTAACGCGTTTAAACTCGGCGACGGTCAAGCCTTTTGTAATTCCATCCAGGTATTGAGCTACAGTTTTAGAACTATCTTTTACGAAAGCCTGATGCAACAACGTGCTTTCTTTAAAGAATTTATTAAGTTTTCCTTGCGCAATTTTCTCTACCATATTTTCAGGTTTGCCTTCCGCAAGTATTTGCGCTTTGGCAATTTCCAGCTCTTTATCAATGATACTTCTGTCCACCGATTTTTCATCTACCGCTACCGGATTCATAGCTGCTATTTGCATGCCCACATCTTTGCCTGCTTCTGTAACGTCCTTTCCATTTATTCCCTTTAAAGAAACCAGTACGCCTAACTTAGATCCAGCATGGATATAGGGAACGACGGTTTCACCTTTCATGTGAATGTACTCACTCACTTCAACCTTCTCGCCGATTTTCCCAACCAATTCGACAATCTTATCATTCAAGGTAAGGCTTCCCGCCTGTAACGCGAGCAAAGCTTCTTTGTCTGCCGGTTTATGGCTGTATGCTGTTTCAGCAATAAGTTTACCCAACGATTGAAACTCTTCATTCTTTGCCACAAAATCAGTCTCACAATTCAGCGCAATCAGAACAGCCTCTTTTTTATCATCGCTTACTTTGATAAAAACAGATCCTTCTTTTGCATCCCTATCAGAACGGGATGCCGAAACTTTTTGTCCTTTTTTCCTTAATATCTCAATGGCTTTTTCAAAATCTCCATCGGCTTCACTAAGGGCTTTTTTACAATCCATCATACCGGCGCCGGTCATTTGGCGGAGCTTATTTACATCTTGAGCTGAAATGGCTGACATATTATTGATGATTTTATAATTTTTAGATTTTTACTATTGGGCCTAAAATAAACCGTCCTACCAGCTTAATTGTTTGCAAAGCGGCAGGACGATCAAAAACTTCTATGGTGCTAGATTACTTTGCTTCTTCTACCGGTTCGTCAACTCTTCTTTTTTCATCTTCATCTTTCTTATGAGCTGCGTCTTCCTTGTCTTTCTTGCGCTCCATCAATGATTCTTCGATTACTTTACCAATATGTTTTGTGAGAATAGAGATTGATTTAAATGCATCATCATTTGCTGGAACAGGGAAGTCAACTCCCGATGGGTCAGAATTTGTATCTACCAATGCAAATACGGGAATGTTTAATTTCTGAGCCTCGGTAACGGCGATGTGTTCACGCTTAACATCAATTACAAAAAGTGCTGCGGGAAGTCTATTGAGATCCGCAATTCCTCCTAATAATTTCTCAAGCTTCGCTTTTTCGCGTGTTACCATCAAACGCTCGCGTTTTGCAAGGTTATTGAAAGCATCGTCTTTTATCAACTTATCGATCTGAGCGAGTTTCTTTAATGATTTTCTGATGGTCGCGAAATTTGTGAGCATACCACCCAGCCAACGTTCTGTTACGAAAGGCATGTTCAAACGCTTTGCCTCTTCCGTAACGATATCTTTTGCCTGCTTTTTCGTAGCCACAAACATGATCTTGCGGCCTGACCGAACAATATTCTTTAGTGCAAAAATAGCTTCGTCTAGTTGCGCCAGTGTTTTATTCAGGTCAATGATATGGATACCATTGTTTTCCATGAAGATGTACTCTGCCATCTTTGGATTCCACTTGCGGGTAAGGTGACCAAAGTGAACACCTGCATCCAATAATTCCTGATATGTTAATTTTTCAGCCATTCTGTTTTTACTATTATCGCTTGCTAAACTGGAACTTCCTTCTCGCCTTTCTACGACCTGGTTTCTTGCGTTCTACCATTCTGGAGTCACGCGTCATAAAACCTTCTTTTCTTAAGACAGGTTTGTTTTCAGCGTTGATTTCAACCAATGCACGAGCAATGCCTAAACGCACAGCTTCAGCCTGACCGGTGATTCCGCCACCTTCGACGTTGACAGTAACGTCATAACTGGCTTCTAATTTCAACGCCGTTAAAGCCTGTTTCGCCAACGTCTGATGGATGTCCGAAAGAAAATAATCTTTTAACTCGCGGTCATTTACCATAATATCTCCTTTGCCTGGTTTAACATAAACTCTGGCAATAGAGGTCTTTCTTCTTCCGATTGTGTTAGTAATCTGCATGTATCAGAACTTTAATTCTTTTGGTTGTTGTGCTACGTGGGGATGTTCAGTTCCCGCATAAACATGCAGACTTCTGAAAAGTTCGCTACCCAATCTGTTTTTAGGAAGCATTCCGCGAACAGCATGTTCAATAAGACGTTCTGGGTGTTTTGAACGAATCAATGTAGGGGTATGCTCGCGCTGACCGCCGGGATAACCTGAATGGGTAAAAATAACCCGGTCGGTCCATTTCTTGCCCGTCATTCTCACTTTTTCTGCATTGATAACAATTACGTTATCTCCGCAGTCAACATGAGGACTGTAGCTTGTTTTGTGTTTGCCACGAATAATGTGGGCTATTTGGCTCGCAACGCGACCTAATACTTGTGAATTCGCATCTACGACGAACCAACCTTTCTCTACTGTGGCCTTATTGGCGTAGCTTGTTTTATAGCTATTGTGATCCATTTTTCCTGATATAAATCAAATTAAATACAATACCCCTTTCAAAAAGGGACACAAAGGTAAATTGCTGTTCCGGGAAATGCAAGCTGCGGCCGCAATTTTGTGACCTGAGCGACTTATTGAAATCCTTAAAATCCTGCTGGAAACCGTGTTAACTCAATTTAGGCTAATAATAATTGCGCAAATACTGTTCAATAGAAAGCAGAGAAGGGATCAGCAAGCAATAATTATCATCTAATTGTTAATTTCAAGCTGTTTAATTAGTACTTCGATATCCTTCGCATAAGGCGCTTCAATAATCCGAGCATTTTCCTCTAAATCATTAAACTGCAAAGAAAATGCGTGAAGAGCCATTCGTTTTATTAAAGGTTGTTCCTCAGTTTCTTTCTTCAGATTGAATTTCCTTTTCACCTGCGATAGAAAAAAAGGCTTACCTCCATAAAGTTCATCACCAGTAATAGGAGCGCCCAAAACGGAAAGATGAAGGCGGATCTGGTGCATTCGTCCCGTTACGGGCTTGCAGGCGACAAGGGTATGGTGATGGTACGATTTTACAGAATTGAAATAAGTCTGCGCTGGTTTGCCCTCCCGTTTGCTGATCTTAGCGATCCCATCCACTTGCTTTAAAATGGGTTGATCGACCAACGTCTCTCTGAATTGATGAACTCCATCCACCACAGCGTGATACAGCTTAACTACCTGTCGTTTCTGAAATTGAATGCTCAGGTGGCGATATGCCTCCGGATTTTTTGCAATTGCCAATACTCCGGAAGTATCTTTATCAAGGCGATGACAGACCTGGGCATCTGCCGTATACATTCTGGCCAAGCGCAAAAGATTCACTTTTTCATTGCGATCCTCCAGTGTAGATAAAAAGGGAGGCTTATTCACCAATACGTAGTCCTTGTCCTCAAAAAGGATTATTTCTTCAAACTTTACTTTAAAATGCTTCAATGTTTTTCACTTTTGATTACTTCCTGCGCATCGCCACTTTCGGGTTTTGCGCGAGGCAATCTGAAACTGAAAGTCGATCCTTTGCCAGGCGAGCTTTCAACTTCAGCCTTGGTATTGTGACCATCCAGAATATGCTTTACGATAGCAAGGCCTAATCCAGTCCCTCCTTTTTCGCGGCTCCTGCTCTTATCAACACGATAAAACCGTTCAAAGATCCGCACCTGGTGGTCCTGTGGAATGCCTTCACCAAAATCGCGTACCGAAGTGGTAATGTTTTTTTTACTAACATCAAAAATCACTACGACTTCCGTATCATCTGAAGAGTGCTTGATGGCATTCGAGATCAGGTTCGTCATAACCTGGCTGATTCGTTGCCAATCTGCGTATACAAAAACTCTTTTGGTTTCGCTTTCAATGCGCAAGGTTACATCTTTTTTATCCGCCTTGCCCTCAAATTGTTCAAAAACTTCTTCCGTTAATTTATACAAATCAATGATTTCGAAATGCATTTTGATCTGACCCGTTTCAATGTGCGATAGTGTCAATAAATCTTGCACTAACACATCTAATCCATCCAGGCTTTTAGCAGCCTTTTTTAAGAACTTTGTGCGCACAGCCTTATCGTTTACAGCACCATCCAGAAGAGTATGGACAAATCCTTGTGCTGCGAATATCGGTGTTTTGAGTTCGTGGGAGACATCTGCAATAAACTCCTTTCTAAAAGCTTCCAGCTTCCGTAACTCATCAATTTCCTTCTGTTTTAAATCGGCAAAGGAATAAATTTCTTCGTTGATGTTTTTCAGGGGGTTTAGGGCAGCCGATTTTTGCTTGTCGATTTTTGAGAGTTCTTTTTTCTTCAGCTTGTCTATTAACTTGTAGATTTTGTTGATTTCCCTGAAGATTAGAAATTCCAGGACCACAAAGATCAGGAGATAAGAAACCGAAAAGCTTATGGCGAAAGCAACAAGCAATGCACTTAAATCCACACTTTTAAAAAGTGATAAAAAGAGCGACGTAATTAATGCAATGCAGACAGCAAGTAAAAGCGCCAATCCCCGTGAACTATAAACCATGTTCGAAGATAGTATGAATACCGTTATTCGTTAATAGCTACTAGTTAATCGGGCATATCCATTAAAGTTTTGCACGTAGCATAGTAGCATAAGACGAGACTAATAACGGACAACGATTAACAGATAACTCATCCTTGGGTAAATTTGTAACCCACCCCTTTGACAGTGGTGATATAATCATCGCCAATTTTCTCACGTACTTTACGGATATGTACATCCACGGTTCTTGCCAGTACATAAACGTCGGAGCCCCAGATATTTTGAAGTAAGTCTTCCCGGCTAAAAACTTTGTTAGGGTTTTGCGCTAAAAAATAGAGAAGTTCAAATTCTTTTTTTGGAAGGTTAATCTCTTTACCCTTTACTTGAATAGTATAACTTGTTCTGTCAATAGTAAGGTCCCCCATCGTGATGGTGCTTGATAAAGAGGATTTTTTTGAATCTCTCCTGAAAAGTGCGCTGATTCGACTCATCAATGCCCGAGGCTTAATAGGCTTGGTGATGTAATCATCGGCGCCGATATCAAAAGCTGCTACCTCAGAATATTCTTCGGAACGAGCGGTAAGGAATACAACAAACATTTTTTGCAATTCCGGCAAATCACGAAGTTGCCGGCACGTTTCAACGCCATCCATTTTCGGCATCATAATATCCAACAAAACCAAGTCGGGTATAAATTTTTTGGCGATTTCAACGGCCCTCGCGCCGTCAAGAGCAGTTTTTACTTCGTAGCCGTTCTTTTCGAGATTGTATTTTAGAAGTTCCAGGATTGGCTCTTCGTCATCAACGACAAGCACTTTGTGCATTTGCCTGTTTCCCATAGATAAACTCTTTAGCCAAAAGTAGGTAGAAAACAGGTCTTTAAAAATGCATGGTGGTTTATTAACAATTCCTTAATGAGCAAAGCAAAAATTGGCGCTAAATCTGGTTTTAGAATTTGGTTCTCAATCGATTACAGGAACGGGTACTTGTTGCTTAAATGGAGGATATAGGATTTCAAATCACTGTCAAATTTATCTCGCCATTCGTCACCAAAAATATTTTGCTTTGCCTGATATTGTCTGAAATTCATGAAGTAAGCGTTGTTTGGGAGGTGTTCTTTGAATCTTGAAGACGGCTGTTTTGTTAGTGCCAGCGATAAAGTATCCAGGTTGTCAACTACTTGTTGAATTACATTTTTCTTTAACAATCTCTTTTGTTTTAATGGATCGTCTTCGCTCATCGTTGCATATAAACTATCAAGTTTTCGGGCTCCGCGTAACATATGGTTAACATACTTAAGGTAATCAACATCCTCATCCATGTAGGTGGTATACTCTTTCGAAGATAACCCATACTTATAAATAAGGAATTGCTCAGCTCCGCGATCACCAATAAACGTGGCCAGGTTTTCATTAAATTCTACGCTGTCTTTAACAAAGATCGTGGCATGCGACATCTCATGAATAATGAGATTGGCAATATCGCCTTTGCTCCGGGTTAGCATTTTACTGAGAATAGGATCGGTGAACCAACCCAACGTTGACCAGGCTCCGGGATTCCGGATAATAACGTCCCACCCTTCCTTCTCAAGCTCCTGCTTTAACTTTAAGGCACGTTCTTTTTTAAAGAAACCTTTATAGGGTACTGAACCTAGAATCGGAAAATCCCATTCCTTCGGCTTAAGCTGAAAAGGTTTGCAGGCCAGTACCACCCACATCACCTCTTCCCCTTTTTGATCGTAGAGTGTTTTATAATTATCGGTGTCTTTTAATCCAAGCGAATCGATTGCATATTTTCTAATTTCTTTAATTAACTGCAGCCTTACTTTCAGCGAATCCGGAAAAGAAGAGTCATTTAAATACTCCTCAACTGGTTTAGCATTCCAAATAATATTAAGCTGACCATGGCCTTGTTGCAAACCATATGTTATCAATTCCCAATAGATTATTCCCAACGCGAAAAGGATAGTGAGGAGTCCCACTAAAATCCATTTAATGGTTTTACGAATTCGGCCTCTCATACTCTATAAACAAAAAAACTAAAAATCTTAAACATCCATCCCGCGATCAAATCATCTATAAATTTCATTTTCTAATTGAATTCATTAAATAAAAAGTTACAATATAAATCCTTTGACACTCGTTGTCATTCTTTATTATGTAAGTCAACTCATTGAATGCAATTTATTTAGGCAATACAAGCTAAAGCAATAAAGTAATAAAGTAGATTTTCTGTCTGGTTTTCCGGTCCTTTCAAGTTTTTAATTTAATAGTGAAATTGTAATTTCAACCTCAGAAACCGTTGGCAGTAATCTTTAAGAATAAATAGAACTCAGCAAACCTTAACCTTTCAACTGATTTTTTTGAATTTGTAACATAAACATGAATAATAGATATGAGCGATGCTAAAGAAAAACTGAAGGCCCTTCAGTTAACACTTGACAAACTGGAAAAGACATACGGCAAAGGAACCGTCATGAAACTTAGCGACGAAAAGGTTATGGATGTGCCTTTTATTTCAACGGGATCCCTAGGCTTGGACATTGCATTGGGGATTGGCGGCATACCGCGCGGACGAGTTACTGAAATTTATGGTCCTGAGTCGTCTGGAAAAACTACCCTTACCATGCATTGTATTGCTGAAGCACAAAAGAAGGGCGGCCTTGCTGCATTTATAGATGCTGAACACGCATTTGACAAAGCGTACGCTGAAAAACTAGGCATTGATACGGAGAATCTGCTAATATCTCAACCTGATAATGGAGAACAAGCGCTTGAAATTGCAGATCATTTAATTCGCTCAGGAGCCATTGACATTATAGTGATCGACTCCGTTGCAGCGCTAGTCCCGAAAGCCGAGCTCGAAGGAGAAATGGGCGAAAGCAAAATGGGCCTTCAAGCCCGACTGATGTCTCAAGCGTTGAGAAAACTTACCGGTACAATCAACAAAACGGGATGTGCCTGTATCTTTATCAATCAGCTTCGTGAAAAGATCGGTATTGTATTCGGTAATCCTGAAACGACAACGGGAGGAAATGCATTAAAATTCTACGCCTCGGTTCGGTTAGACATCCGAAGAATTGGTCAGATAAAAGAAGCTGCAGATGATATTACCGGAAATCGCGTAAAAGTGAAAGTGGTAAAAAACAAAGTTGCCCCTCCTTTTAAAGTAGTAGAGTTTGACATCATGTACGGAAGAGGAATTTCCAAAGCGGGTGAGATCATTGATCTAGGCGTGGAATTAAATGTTGTTCAGAAGGCGGGTTCCTGGTTTTCTTATGGAGGCAACAAACTGGGTCAAGGCCGGGATGCTGTCAAACAATTGATAGAGGATAATCCGGAATTAATGGAGGAACTGGAGAAAAAAATAAAGGACAAAATTGCGAAAGTAGAAGATGTGAAAGTGTTGGAGGAAAAAGTCTCCTAAGTCGTTGAGCATTGGGGTTTGAAAAGGGCAGGTTCATTTGCGCTTTTCAAACCTCAATTTTTTTAATGAAGCGTGAACTTAAAGGCATTTCACGCAAAGGGCACAAAGGAAAATTCGCAAAGGCCGCTAAAGGTTTTTAGCCTCATAAGCTCATTATTCATTTCTAGTTAAGCACGGATCGCGATAACTGGATCAAGGCGTGCTGCGAGTGCGGCCGGCACTATACCTGAGACCAAACCAATAATGGAGGAGACTCCGAGTCCCAGCACAATATTTTTTATCGTAAGCGTCACAACCAGCGTTCCCATAGGGATAAACGTTATCAGGTAAAC
>CAZAHL010000126.1:0-18800 GCA_964484845.1 uncultured Chryseolinea sp.
GATCCACCTCCTCCCATCGAAAGGCCGGCAACTGCACGAAACCGCTTCTCATTTTTAACGCGATATGTTTTTTCAACAAACGGCATAAATTCTTCAAAGAAGAAATCTTCATAACGCCACTCTCCCTTCAAATCATTGAAATATCCACGGGTACCGGCGTTCGCATCTGGCATTACAATAACCATTGGAGTCGCACGCCCCTCCCTGATTTCCCTGTCTGCTAAATTCTGGACTTCTCCAAACTGGACCCAACCCGTCTGATCATCGCCTCCTCCATGCAAAAGATAAAGCACCGGATAACTGCGCTCTGATGTTTGGTAATCGGGTGGAAGGTATACGGCATATTTGCGGTTTCCCTTTAAAATTTTACTTGGCAGCGAAAGGTTATCGTACACTTTACCCTGTGCCACGACAAGCATAGGGATTAATACGAGGATTGAAAGAATAGCGGATCTGGTTTTCATTGTTTGTTAGAATTAAAACGACTTCTAAATAACATCCATGTTACCAAATATTTCTCACTTATTTGATGATTAAAAACCGAAGGTTTCTACGATAGAAACACTGAGTTATATCCAGTGTGGAATAATATTCCCTATTTCCTCCAATCATTGCTGTAATTCTTTTTGATGGGTGGCTATATACGCCTCCATCGTATATGGCATTATTTTTACAGCTTGGTAATTATGAGAGCTATTTGGACCGGCGCCATCGGATTTGGCCTAGTGAACATCCCAGTAAAATTGTACAGCGCATCTCAGCAAAGTGAACTCGATCTGGATATGCTGGACAAGAAAGACCATTCACGTATAAAGTTTCACCGTGTTAATGAACAAAGTGGAAAAGAGATTGCCTGGGCGAACATTGTTAAAGGTTATAAGTACAAAGGCGATTACATCATCCTTTCGGATAAAGATTTTGAACATGCAAGTCCTAAGAAAAGTAAGTTCATTGAAATCACCGATTTTATTCTGGAGAAAGATGTCGATAGCATTTACTTTGAAACACCCTACTTTCTCGCGCCGGAAAAATCAGGAATAAAAGCGTTTTCTCTTCTTCGCGAGGCACTTAAAAAAAGCGGAAAGGCAGGAATGGGAAGTTTTGTTTTAAGAAGCAAAGAATATCTTTGTATGCTCAGGCCTTATAAACATGTTATTGTGTTGAATAGATTGAGGTTTGCGGAAGAAATTCGGGATCCTTCCGAACTGACCACACCGAAAGAGAAACCAAAGCCTGCCGAAATGAAAATGGCATTAAGTCTCATAGATCAACTCACCAACCCATTTGACATTAAAAAATTTAAAGATACTTATACCGCCGACCTATTAAAACTTATCAAAGCCAAGGCTAATGGGAAAAGTATTAAACTTCCTCCCCTTAAGGTCAGTCATCGCAAAGGCGAAGATTTAATGAGTCAACTTAAAGCCAGCATTAAAAAGGCATCTTAGTGAACGAGAAGTATAGATTCCGTATTTCAAGAAGCAAAGGTTGAACATTCTGAAGACGTAATTGTTCACACATTGGTTGAATTAGTAGCGGAGACAAAAATCTTCCGCGGTGATGATTGACATCATGATGGAATATACCCTAGCAATTGTACCTTTTGGCCGTCTTGAGTAGGGAGGCATTGTCCGATCAGGTCAGGATGGGTAGAGAATAACATCGTAACTGGTAAAAAACTAATCATCTGGCGTCAGTAACAAAAACTGTGGTTTGATCAAGGAGGCATCTCTGATTAAGAAAGACCAAATAGAATAACTGCTTTAAAAGGTACTAAACTATTTGATCCAAAAGCGGGTGTTTCCCGCTTTTGTTTTTTTAGGGGATCCAAGTATCACTTTTCGGTGACCTTCATCATTAAATGATATTATTAAATACCATACCTTTAGATGAGAATTTTAACGGGTCAATTCGATCAAATGAATCTGTAAAGGTCATTTTTAAAATATGAACTTAAATCGTATTGATAAGCTAGCGGTAGGTTTGGCAATTTTGTTAGGAGCAGTCGTAATAGATTTTCTGACTCAAGTTGGAAGTGTAGCTTATATAATTGTTGGTCTTTACCTCCTTCGGTTTTCCGGGAATCGCAAAAATGTGATCATATTAGCACTGTCCGCCTCCCTCGCAATTGTAATGGGATTTTATTTTTTTAAAACGAATCTAAATTTTCAAGCGAACGCAATTAATCTGTGCTTATCGTTTTCTATTATTTGGGTGTGCGTTTTCGGCAACTACAGGTTCACAAACTTGCTAACAACCGAACTAAAAGGTAGTCAGCAAATGAAATTTTTAACTTCTCACAACGATCAACTAAAGGAGCAACTGCAAACACTTCATTCAGATTTAGAAAATCAAATGAATGAAAGAAAACGAGTTGATCAAGAATTGCATAAGCGAAAGAAGTTGCAAGACGCAATGGCCCATAATTTTCCAGACGGTGTAATTTGCGTGCTGAATGCCGAGATGAAATTCATTCTAGCCGATGGAGGCGAAATGGAAGAATTGGGATTAAGCCGGAACGGGAAGAAAAATGACAATACAAGTTTTAATCTGAAGGCAATACCCGATTTAAAAAAAGCATTTAATGGTGAGTCGTTATCAACCGAAATAGTGGTTAACAATAAATCCTATTCACTCAACGCTGTACCTATTCCGGATGCAAACAACGAAATTAACGAAGTGCTTGTTGTCATTCGTAACATTACGGATCAAAAGAAATTAGAAAATAACTTAATAAAGGCGCTGGAAAAAGAGAAAGAGCTTAATGTGTTGAAATCTCAATTTGTCACGATGGCCTCGCACAAATTCAGGACTCCTCTTAGTACAATTCTCTCTTCTGTTTTTTTACTTGAGAATTATACAGATGCCGATTATGAACTGGAGAAGACAGCTTTTTTTGACAAGATAAAAAGGTCAGTTCACAATTTAACCTCCTTGTTAAATGATTACCTTTCTCTCGGAAAACTGGAGGAAGGCAAACTCAAGGTTACGTATACTGAAACCGATGTTAAAGCATTTTTTAATGAATTTCTTCAAGAAATCGGTTCGATAAAAAAGGTCAAGCAAAAGATTCATTATACCTATGAAGGAAATGAAAGCACAATTATGACCGACAAGTTCTTACTTAAGAACATTTTGACTAATCTTCTTTCCAATGCTATTGAATACTCACCCCATGATGCCGAAATTCAATTGTCTGCTGAGTTGAAGAAAGATATGTTGAAGATCAAGGTAACTGATCAAGGTATTGGTATTCCCGACAACGAACAACATCAGATCTTCAAAAGGTTCTACCGAGGTCAAAATGCAAATAACGTCGAGGGAACTGGTTTGGGTCTCAACATTGCAAAAAAATACATCAGACTTTTAAAGGGTACCATTGAATTCACAAGTCAGCTTAATAAAGGGACTACTTTTATAGCTATTATTCCGGTGATCAATGTAAATGTTTTAGAAAAACAAGCTTAATATAGCACCTTGAAAAGAACAAATTCTGACCTATGAAGTACACTGTATTATTAATTGAAGATAATCAGGAGATGGCAGAGAACATTTGCAGTATATTAAAGCTCGCACACTATAATGTTCTAAATGCACCCAACGGGAAAATAGGCGTTGAAATAGCGCAGCAGCAACATCCGGATCTTATTCTTTGTGATGTCATGATGCCTGAACTCGACGGATATGGGGTTTTGCACATATTAAACAGCGATCCTGAAACTGCCAACATCCCTTTTATCTTTCTTACTGCTAAAGCCGATAAAATGGATCTGAGGATGGGCATGAATCTGGGGGCAGACGACTATATGACAAAACCTTTTGAAGGACATGATCTCTTAAAGGTCGTTGAGATTCGATTGAAAAAAAGTGCCTCACTAAAGGCAAACGCAAAAAATGATTTATACGATGTTAACACTTTTTTCAATAAAGCCCGTGAATTAAAGGAGTTTCAAAAGTTGTCCGAAAACCGACCGACCCGGATATTTAAAAAGAAAGAATTTGTGTTTATGGAAGGTCAAACTCCATCTGATCTCTATTTTATTATTAGCGGAGAAGTTAAAACCTATAAGGCAAATTATGATGGAAAAGAATTGATAACAGGGATTCATTCTGCTGGAGATTTTTTGGGTTATGTCTCGTTACTTGAAGAAAAACAACACAACGAGAATGCGGAAATTTTGGAAGAGGCTGAGATCTCGATAATTCCCAAACAAGACTTTCTAACTGTCATTTATTCAAGCAAAGACATTGCAAGAAAATTTATTAGAATGCTTTCGAATAACTTAATGGAAGCCGAAAACCGCTTGCTTGACCTTGCTTATCAATCTGTAAGACAACGTGTAGCCGGAGCATTGCTAAAAATATACAGCCAGCACAATGTGCCAAACAAAAAAGAGATTATTACTATCGCAAGAAAGGATATCTCAAATATGATTGGAACGGCTACAGAATCTTTGAACAGGACCTTGGCAGACTTTAAAGACGAGGGCCTGATAGAAATATCAGATGAGGGTATAAAAATCCGTGAGAAGGCAAAGTTGGAGCATTTGGTGATGCTGTTTGCCAATCGAGTGGTAAAAGTCAAATGACCAAGGTTGGATTTAGAATTGATCTCCCCGAAACTGGTGATGATTTTTGTCCAGCTGTTGCCGAGGAGACTTTTTAGAAAACGTTTGCTGACTCTAATTGAAAAAAAATCCGATTTTTTTGCCTCAAATCTGTTGTGGTGAGGCAAATTTTTTACTTTATAAGTATTTGATTTAAAGCGACTTATATTTTTTAAAGCCTCTTTTTTGACAAGCGTCGCAACTTCATGAGAAAGATTTCCATAAGCGATGATATTGGTCATGCTATACAAATCTCTTAGCATATACTTTTATAACATGTTAGGCTTTAAAATCAATTATTATGGAAGATAAATATTATTCCCGCTTGATTAAGATGATGGTATTTATCCTGGATTTTTATCTCATCTCTTTAGCATTCTCGTTAACCAAAAAACTTGGATTTAGCGCAGGTATACCCACTGGTCAGGAAACTTCGTTTTTCGTGATCTTTAGTCTTATCTGGATTATTGCGGGTTTTCTTAACGAAATCTATCGCATAAACAAATTTAGCTTGATACGGAGCATCAGCATTAGTTTGTTTGGTACCCTTCTCGTACACTTTTGTTTATTAAGCGTTATTTTGTTTACTACAAATTCTTATCCGTTAAATGTTCAGTTTTTACCTTTCGTATATTTATTGACGGCAGGATTTTTCATCGGCTCAAGAGTCGTTTACAAACTCACGTGGAAATATTTTGAATTTTCGGGTTTTGATCAGCGCCAGGTGATAATCATTGGTGCCACTCGTTCAGGAAGAGCTCTTTATAACTTTTTTGAATCTCATGATTTTTCAAAATACAACTTCAAAGGATTTTTTGATAATGATCCAGATCCGCTGATCATTCACAAAGAACTTATTAAAGGTAAAGTGAATGACGTAGCGGAATATTGCTTGAAAGAAAATATTGACGAGATCTATTTCGCGTTGCCTCCTGGTAATGACGAATTGTTGAAAGAAATTTCAAGATTTGCTGATGATAATTTTATCTATCTTAGAATTACGCCGGATCTAGGGGAAGCCGTAACTGACAAGTATAACGTGTTCATGTTGGACTCTATACCTGTTTTGACCACACGGAAAGAACCACTTGGTGTTGCTTTAAACGCTGGTTTAAAAAGACTTTTTGACATTGTTTTCTCTCTTCTAGTAATTCTATTCGTTTTCCCAATAATTGTTCCCATCGTGGCTCTCGCAATACGTTTGAATTCGAAAGGACCTATCATCTTCAAACAGTTAAGACAAGGCAAAAAGAATAAGTTATTTGAGTGCTACAAATTTAGGACTATGTATGTTGATAATAGTTCGGAGCGTCAGGCTACCAAGGATGATCCCCGGATTACACGTGTGGGAAGATTCCTTAGAAAATCAAATCTTGATGAGTTGCCTCAGTTTGTAAACGCTCTGATGGGCAATATGTCAGTGGTTGGACCTAGACCACATATAAGCAGCCAACAAGATCAATATTCTAAAACCATCCAAAAGTATAAAGTTAGACACTTTGTTACTCCCGGTATAACTGGATATGCTCAGGTAAATGGTTACAGGGGCGAGACTAAAGAAGTGGGGCTGATGGAGAAACGGGTTGAATATGATGTAAACTATATGGAAAATTGGAGCTTATCTCTTGATATAAAGATCATTTTTCTAACAGTTTGGAATATGTTCGGCCGTCAAAAGAATGCTTACTAAATCTAACTAAATAGTCACGGGGCGTATCATATTGTTTGATACGCCCCGTGACCATTTTTAAAAACCTATATTCAGAGGCTACCCACGAAATATTCTCTAATTTCAGCTGCTCACTAAATTACCGATAAATCGCAACCGGACTTAACCAAGTCTTAAGATTAAAAAACGGCAGTAGCAAAATACTGCGGGTAGTGCAAGTTTAAGGGTAATTAAAATGCAGGCCGGTTTTGTCTAATGCTGTATGATCTCCGTATTACGCAGTAGCATTTTCATTGGAGTCCTATTAATTCATTCATTTTAAAGATTCAAATTCTGGACCGGCCTTTTTGCATCAACTTTATATGGTTTTTTCTGCCTGTTTCAATAATTGAATACCTTAGTCTGACTGATGCCCACTTGAATAAGTGGTGACCAGTTGTTATAACCCATCCTATGGTTTTTCCTGTTTTCCTTAGGATCGTATAGAAATTTATTGACGAGATCTTTTCATCTCGCCAAGTACGAAAAATCTCCAATGTGTGTGCTTTTGTTAAAATGTTCATACGGCCATTGAAGCGTATCGGAGCAACGAATTTAATAACATCATCAGAAACGCCAATTCTGGTAGCCCCAGATGGACAACGGTTTCGCTTCCTTCGGTATTCGAAGCTTTAAATCAAGAGAGAGTTAGGTGAATGAATATATTCAGACTGTTTAAGAGAAGCACAGCCGCTAGGTAAGTGGTCTAACCGCTACGGATTAACGAACAATATATTTAGTTAAAACCACAAAAAGGACGCAGGAATTTCCGGCATTGATCAATACCTACCCCCCTCCTTTTACCTTGTCTATGCACACATTTGTAGTATTCTTTCATATCCTATGTTTGTTAGCCCTGAAAGGGCGAAATAACATGAGGTGCGATAGCCTATGAAATATGTTTGATAACGAACGTTCTCATGAAGAAAATTAGCGATCTACTTTCGACTATATCTCGCCCTTTCAGGGCTTTAGTTTACGCTTCATTTCTAAACGCAGGGCTTCACCCTGCGTTTATGATAACACCCTTTCAGGGTTGCAGCTCATCTATATCTAAAGGTTAACCTAACTTATGTGCATAGACAAGCCTCCTTTTACACGGATGCCCTAAACAAGAAAAATGGATGCCGAGCATAAGGATAAGATTCAGGGTTGCGTTTTAGGTGTCGGCAAGCCCCTCAATAACTATACAGGTGAATCTAAACGTATCGCCAACGGATACAGCACACGGCCTTGGAATGGGCATATCGCCTGTATTTATAGCCACAAAAGATTGTGAAAACGCTATTTGTACGGCGATTCTCTTTTTCTAACTCTGCGCTAAGTTATATTATGAATCACCGAGTCAAATATGTGGTTTCACATTGTAAAGTCGAAACAATTACCACAGACATCCCGAGTCTGGGCTTGAATCTATAGTCTTTTCTTCGCCCAGTCGGCAACCGTTTCTCCAATCGAAAGCGATGATGTTGCAGCTGGAGAAGGGGCATTGCAAACATTAATTATTTGCTTATCCTCGACAATGAGAAAATCATCCAGTAGACCGCCTGTCCTATCACAAGCCTGAGCCCGAACACCAGCTCCTCCAACTATTAAATCTTCCTCCCGAATTTCGGGCATAAGTTTTTGAAGTGCTTTCGTGAACGCAGCTTTGGAGTAAGACCTGTGTATCTCACCCAATCCGGTCCGCCAATACTTCGAAACTATTTTTCTAAATCCTGGCCATACCAACGTTTCCCCAAGTTCTGACAAATTTATATCTGATTTCTTATATCCTTCTCGCGCAAAAGCGAGCACTGCATTGGGTCCACACTCAACACCGCCACCGACCATGGTGGTAAAATGGACTCCTAAGAAAGGGAAATTGGGGTCGGGTACCGGGTATATCAAAGTCTTTACAAGATATTCCTTCTCCTTTCTAAGCTTATAGTATTCTCCGCGGAACGGAATAATCTTGACATCCACCTTTTTAGATGTCAATTGAGCAATTTTATCTGAATAAAGCCCCGCACAATTCACCATTAATTTTCCCGAATAGGTGGACTTCTGCGTCACTACAGAAACTTTACCATTTTGAAGCTGTATATCAATTACCTTTTCGCCCAACCGTAGCTCACCGCCTAAAAGTTGCAATACTTCAGCGTACTTCTCAGCAACTACGCGATAATCCACTATGCCGGTCTGGGGAACATGAATCCCAGCGATCCCTGCAACATGAGGTTCGTGCTCTTTCAGCTGACTCGCTGTAAGCATCTTTAGGTTTTGAAGTCCATTTTGCTGCCCGCGATCATAAATGGTTTTTAACAGCGGAATTTCACCTTCACTGGTTGCTACGATCACTTTTCCACATAAGGAAAATGGAACTTCGTGCTTGCGACAAAAATCTACTAATAGATTATAGCCGTGAATACAGTTTTTAGCCTTTAGGCTTCCCGGTTTATAATATATACCGGAATGAATAACATTGCTGTTATTGCCCGTTTGGTGATTGGCCACAGCGGGTTCCTTTTCGAGAACTATTACTTTAAGGCTTTGATTTTGCGTTTTTAGTTGTAAAGCAGTAGCAAGGCCTACCGCCCCACCGCCTACAATGATGACATCGTATTCCACAGATTTTTTTCGTGAAACTAATAATTAAAACGATTCAAATATCTTTAAAATGCAGTAAAATATGACATGTTACTGCTGGATTAGCCACAAAACATCCACTAATGTATCGTCAATCGATGTTTAGCTTATGCTGGGTCTACACCGTCACTTTGAAATAGTCATTTTGTTCCTGACGTAATTTGTCACAAAATCTGTCTTTTGGAAGGATTACGTCGTCATATGTCAATACCTCATCTTTTGTGATGTCTCGTTTCAAAATACAACCTTCAGATAATCCCATTGGCAATAACTTTTGCTCAGAGGTAATTTCTGCAGTTTCACATTGTCCATAGGTCATATAGAAACCGATACCATCCAAAGCTTGACCAGCTTTGAGATTTATTTTAGCAGTTGTTACAACTTCAATCAGAGGAGGTCCGATCGGAGTTATCGCAGCGTCGTTGAATAATACAGCCCGTGCACAGGTCAAAGGAACTTCAAAATGACAAAGGTGATAGGGTGTATAGAATAGATATAAAGGACCCTCCCCAAGCTTATACAAGTTAAGATAATGCTGCTGTTTTGGATGGTCATGTGTGCCTAGTACAAAAACTCCCGGACCAGGTTCTGCGCCAACGACATAATCAACTATCCCAGGCCCCCCGGTCAATACGTCCAATGGATATTTACTCATAACCTCTTTTAACGGAGTGCCTGATGGAAGCGTAGGGCCGTACATACCCCTCTTACCGATCGTCATTCCGGTCGCATTCGCCACGATCGCCTGTTCAAAAGAGATTTTTGTACCGTCCGCAAACGATGTTACCATCGCCGGATTTTGTCCCCATTTTTTCGCGAAACCTTCTTGCGTTGTTGGATTCCTGTAAGGATCCTGCAGCCCTTTGATATTACCGCACAGTACTGGTTTAACGCCAATACTCTTAACAAATCTAAATAAATTCATCTCAACTCCTGGTTGGTCACCGTCCGCATTTGTAATGACCACGCCTGCTTTATCTGCATGAACTTTTAAGATTGGGCCAACGGTACCATCCAGTTCCGCATCCATTATAACAACGTGCTTTTTATTTTTAATTGCTTCAAACGCAATGCGTGAGCTAAACTCTACAGCACCAGTTACTTCCACAACGACGTCAATATTTTCAGCCTGGCACACAAGCAAAGGGTCTTCAGTAATCGAATATTTTCCTTTGGCTATCCTATCCTCCAGAGCAGCTTTGGAATTAACAATTTCAAAATCATCAATGCCAGCTTCTCGGTAGGCTCGCTTCGCACCTTCTACACTGCGGTTGTAAATTACCACCAGTTCCATTCCTTTGACCGAATTAGCGATCTGCAAAACTATACCCCTCCCCATGAACCCTGCTCCCACTAACGCGACCCTTACTGGATTATTTTCCTCATGCCTTTTAGCAAGAGCGGTATCTACAATGACCATAATTTAAAATTTAAAGTTTCTAAGACTATTTGAATGATATTTCAGTAAAAAGCGGATGACTTTTATCCTTATCAGAAACGAGAGTCGGCGTTATAGGCCATTGAATATTAAAAGCTGGATCATCGTATTTAATTCCAGCTTCGGCACCCGGTGTATAGTATTCGGTAACCATGTAATGCACAGAAGTATGATCTTCCAACGTTATGAATCCATGAGCGAATCCTTCAGGAACGTAAAGCATTCGAAAACTTTTTTCAGTTAACTCAACGCCTATCCACTGCTTGTAGGTTAACGAGTCAGGTCGTATATCAACTATCACATCGTATATAGCGCCAGAGGTACATCGAATGGTTTTGCTTTCCGAATAAGGTGCAACCTGATAGTGCATACCTCGAATTGTTCCTTTGATTTTATTGTATGAAACGTTCGCCTGAACTCCATTCGAATTTAAGCCATGTTCTTGAAACTCTTTTTTACACCATGCTCTTCCAAAAAAACCTCTTTCGTCTTCGAGTTTTTTAACATCAATTATAAAGGCACCCTTTAATTTAGTTTCAGTAAAAATCACTTTATCCTCCTTATTTAATTTTATAATTTTTTTTTAATTCTGCCATTTTAATTCGTCACTCAATTGAGACGTGCTCTGTAAAGTTGTTAAAACTTTAAGCCTCATCAATTTTGAATCGCGAAAATCCGAATCCGTGAAGTTCATTGATTCAAGTCCTTTCTTCAGTTCCTTAATTGTTGTCAAAAGGTCAAATGTCGGTTGGTGATTAGGAGCCACTTTCTTGTATAAATCAAAATTTACGCGATAGGACCTTTTATCTGGAGGGGCATCCGTATTAATTGAGACCTTAACACCGGGAATCACAGAAGCAACCGCTTCTGCCAAATCTTTTACTTGATAGTTCCACGCTTCGCTGCCTGTATTGATCGCTAAAAAATCTCCAAGGGACGATGGTCTGCCAATGGCCCAGTCAATCGCTATCGCCATGTCCTTGACATTAATTAAAGGTCGCCAAGGAGTACCGTCACTCAAGATTGTGATGTGTTTTGAGGCCAGTGCACAGGCAACGAAATCATTCAAAACAAGATCCAATCTCAACCGCGAGCTCATACCACACGCAGTTGCAAATCGTAGACATGTAACAGCAAAGTTTTTATCAGCTAATGGTTTCAAATCCTGCTCTGTAAAAACTTTAGAGCGCGCGTAGGCTGTCAGAGGATTCAAGGTCGAGTCTTCTGTTTTCGCACCGTCGCTTGCGGCCCCGTACATGCTACAACTAGAAGCAAAAATGAACGATTTTACTCCTAACTCTTTAGCCCTTTTCGCAAGTTTAATACCTGACTTATGATTGACATCAAGGGTCACGTTTTCAAATTTGGTTCCCATGGGGTCATTGGAAATCGCAGCCAGATTAATGACAACATCGGCACCCTCAATCACATGATCCGGAACATTACGAATATCACCAAAGTACTGATGATCAAGTTTTCTTTCGGGTAAATAGTCAACATTTGTAAGACAACTTGCAAAAAATCCTGTGTCATATCCGATCAGCGACGCGGTGGGATAAGTAGCTCTTAATCTTTCAATAACGCCAGGGCCGACATAACCCATGTTTCCAAAAATGACGATCTTCATATTAAATTTTTATAAAAGTGGGTGAGAAATTCAAAATAAAAAAAATAATTACCATTTTTTCCAGGGTGCCTTGCCTGATTTCCAAAGGTCTTCAAGATAGTGTTTATCTCTGAGGGTATCCATAGGGTGCCAAAAACCAGCGTGTTTAAAGGCAGCTAAATTGCCAGAAGAGGCTAATACCTCAAGCGGTTCGCGCTCCCAAGTTGTTGAGTCGTCTTTAATCAAATCTAGGACAGAAGGCTCACAAACAAAGAATCCTCCATTAATCCATGGTGAATCTCCGGTCAGGGGCTTTTCTTGAAAACTATTAACTTTTACATCTTGGCTTCCCAAGGTGAAAGCTCCAAAACGGCCAGGCTGCTGAACTGCAGTCAAAGTAGCTTTTGCGCCCTGCTTTTTATGAAAGTCAATTAATTTTGAAATATCCACATCGCTAACTCCGTCGCCATAGGTCAAGCAGAAGGTTTCATCGCCGATATATTTTGCAACACGCTTTAAACGTCCTCCTGTCATAGTATCCTCTCCCGTGTCTACCAACGTTACTTTCCAGGGTTCTGAAAATGCGCTATGAACGTCCATTTTATTATGCTTCATATCAAATGTAACATCGGCGCTATGAAGGAAGTAGTTAGAAAAATATTCTTTAATTACGTACGATTTATACCCGCAGCAAATAATAAAATCATTAATACCAAAATGTGAATATATCTTAAGGATATGCCACAGTATTGGCTTACTACCAATTTCAACCATAGGCTTCGGCCTTACACCGCTTTCTTCGCTAATGCGAGTACCAAATCCACCTGCAAAAATAACTGCTTTCATAAATTACCTTACGTTTAAAAGTTCTCTGTTGGTTGTGCTTTACTATTTTCTACAAACAAATGACATCCTCCGTTGCCCATCAATGATACCTATCATGCTTTTGTTGGATTGAAATCATTCAAAAAAAATACAATGGTTTGCGCTCTTTATTTTTTAACAAACACCCTTAATACCTAATTGACAAGTTTGGTAATCATCCGCTTGGTCTTTCCTCCTATTGCATAAGGAAAGATTTTTCCGTAATAGCATAACGGCGGAAAAGGAGGCCATCGCTAATGTGAATCTTGAATGTAACGTCATCGGTGAATTTCGTAACACCTCCAAAGTAGCATCACAATTCATTTTGATGTGCAGAAAATTGCCTGCAAAATTGGAATCCCCCATAGCTTTAGCGTATTGTTTAAAACTCTTAGAAGTACCTCCAAAGCTCTTACGGTATCCTATGAAATCAAAATTTTTATCTTGCCAAGATACGCAAGGTTAGCTATAAAATGATAATCAATGTCAATTACTCTTTTCACAGAGACGTGGTTTGTGAGCTCCTTTCGCATCACTTCATGAATCATTCCACCGTAAATGGCCCTGAAGTAGTAATTGACAACACGCACACCTGACGCTTCCTGCTCCAGGGTAATACGCAGCACTTAAATAATTTCTTGAGTGTTATCTACCGTACAATTTATCAGAAAGCGATTTATGAAGGAGAATTAGTTTGGAGGAACTTGCCAAACCTTGATTTTAGATTTTAGAGTGACGGTTGTAGATTGACTGTATTAAGAAATTTGAAGATTTAGGAAACCCATACCCCCAAATTAGGACATAGCTGTTGAATATCGACGTCAATGCTCTTAAGATTCCAAAATTCCTATTAAAGCAGGTATACCGACTTTCGTTTTAAAACGTGAATATTTCGTCACAATGAGGTTGAGCTAGTGAAACGGCAGCGCCGGTATAGCAGATTACGATGATCTGTGAATCGAAACTATTGAGTGCCGCCCGTTGTTCAGGAAGCTTTTCTGAACCTGTGAATAAGCCAAAGGGGATCGTATACCTTTAATTCGGGAATGGGAATGACAAACTTACCACCCCACTCCTGGATAAAAGACATTGATTCCATTATTTCTTCTTTGATGTTCCATGGAAGTATAAATACATAATCCGGCTTTGTTTCCCGTATTTTGTTGCACTCGTATATGGGAATTAACGTTCCAGGTAAAAAATTCCCTTGCTTGTGCGGATTTCGATCTACGGTATAATCAATAAAATCGGTTCTAATGCCGCAGTAATTCAGGAGTGTATTCCCTTTCCCAGGAGCGCCATATCCGGCAATTTTTTTTCCCTGCTGTTTTGCCGTTATTAGAAAATCAAGAATTTTATGCTTAGTATCTCTTGCTCTTTTTTCAAAATCTGTATAGAAACTCATGGAAGACATGCCAGCCAGAAATTCCCTTTTCAACAGTTCGTGTACTTTAGATGATATCTGTTTCGTTGAATCTTCGATATGTTTCGCATAGATCCTAATAGATCCTCCATGAGTAGGCAGTTCTTCAACATCGAATAGTTGCAACCCATGATATTGAAAAATCTTCTCCACGGTTGTGAATGATAAATACGAAAAATGTTCATGATAAATCATATCGAATTGGTTTCTCTCCACCAATCTCAACAAGTGAGGAAATTCCATTGTGATCAATCCTTCGGGATGTAAAAATCTTTTCATTCCCGAAACAAAATCATTTATATCAGGGACGTGGGCTAACACATTATTACCAATTAAAAGGTCAGCCTTGCCATACTTGGTAATCAGTTGCTTTGCTACGTTCAGGCCAAAATAAATTGTCTCCGTTCGGATACCTCTTAAATTAACAGCACATTCCGCCACGTTCGCGGCCGGTTCTATACCCAACACGGGAATGTTCCTTTCCATAAAGTATTGAAGAAGGTATCCGTCATTACTTCCCAATTCAACAACCAGGTTGTTGGTATCTAAGGGGTATCTACTGATCATCTGCTCAGTATACCGTTTAGCGTGCTCTAGCCACGATTGTGAATACGACGAGTAATAAGCGTAATCCGTATAAATTGAAGCTGGATCAATCAGATCCTCTAATTGCACTAAAAAACAATTGTTACAAACATATGCGTGAAGAGGATAGAAAGGTTCCATTCTATTCAATTCTTCGGGTTTCACATGATCCTGACACAAAGGAGACATACCCAAGTCAACGAACGTATGCTCTAACGATGATTGACAGAATCTACATTTTGCCTTAGCTAAAGTGTTTACCATAAGTAAAGGTTTTATAAATCTCCGGCGCTTGATAACTTTATATAATTAAGAATCGTCAAAAAGCCATTAAGGTAACCGTGGTTATACCTTCTTAGGTGAGGTTCCCAGATTTAGCGGGATGATTGACACTTTGCAGTAGCTGTTTATAGTGCTAGCGAATGAGAAAATTGAGTATTATGGTTTAATGATGCCGGATGCGCCCTGGGGTCTGATCGTTTTATCCTATGGCAATTGACGAAACAGTTACAGGAAATATAGATAATCTATGGAAACCGTAACAGCATTTGAGATGATCTCTGTTGATAATTGCATGATCTTTTGGTTCCCTTCATACAGCGATCGTTACTAGAGATAGCGACAGCACTTAGAATTTATAATCATATCCATAACCATAACCACTACGTTTGGTGACCTTAAGGTCATTCAATAAAATGCTGACATTGCTAATCTTCTTCTTCTCATAAAGTTTATTAATTTTTCCAAGGCTGTTTTTATTGGTATAGTCGGATCTAACAATATAAAGATTAGCATCTGTGTATTTCATTAAGATAATATACTCAGATACGTACCCCATAGGCGGAGAATCGAGTATGATGGTACTGTAGTTTTGTTTTAAAAAAGCCATCAGCTCGTCCATACGAACATGTCCGATTAAATCAATCGGATTTGGTGGTATCGGGCCCGAACCGATTACATCAAGACCTTTAGTTTCCGTGTTGTGGATAATTTCCTGGATTGTAATATCGCCCACCAAAAAGTTCGATAGCCCCTTTTTACTTTTTAACTGAAAATAAGAGGCCACTTTTGGCCTTCGCATATCCGTATCAATCAAAATCGTTTTCCGGCCCGAGTGCGCCATGGCTGCTGCTAGATTGACCGAACAAAAGGTTTTACCTTCACTTTCTCTGGAAGAGGTAATGCCTATTATGTTTGCATTTTTCCCAAGTGTCAGATATTGAAGATTCACCCGAAGTGATCGGAAAGACTCACCGATCGGTGATCGAGCATGAGCAACAACGGTACCCTGTTCTCTCTTATTACCATGGGTGATAGTGCCGATAAGCGGTATTTTTGTATGGCTTTCAACATCCTCGTAAGTAATGAGATTATCGTTTAGCAAATCTTTGATCAAAACAAAAGAAATTGTTCCCGTCAGACCTAGAAATAACGCAATAGCATATATCATCCTCGAGTTAGGAGATACCGGACCACTGCCAACCTGATAAGGTTTATCGATGATCGTCTTTTGAATGGAGTTAGATGCAATTGCAATTCCTGCTTCTGCTCTCTTTTCCAACAAATAGTTGCGGACGTTATCATTGAATTCAAAGCTTCGCTGAGTTTCTACTGATTCTCTTTCATTGCGAGGGAGTACGTTCAACTCAACAGTCCCTTCCACTTGTTTAAGTGTGTCGGATATACCTGTAAGTTGATTGTCTATGAATTGAATCGTCTTGCGCGCAAGCTGATTCTTTTTATACAGTTCATTCGCTAAATAGACCTTGAGTAATTTATTAAGAAAGTTTATTTCCTTTTCCGCAACACTTCCTCTTAAGCCAAGCTCCACGATATTGGACTTCGTGGCTATGGGTTCAATGTTCAGTTTATATCGATAATTCTCTACAAGAGATCCTAATGTGTTAATAACGAAAAACATCTGAGTCTGCTTGCCTGTTTTAAACTGATCATTGAACTTCAGTTTAAAACTTAGGTGCTTGCTTACGAAGGGCTCGCCTACTTTCCCTTCTGCTGTCAATTCTATATTATCTGTCTGATTTTCAATCTTATTCGTGTTAAAGTCATACGTGCTTACTTTCTTATCAAAGGCGATAACCCTAAATTTTTGTGAGCTTAGTCGCTCAATGTATACACCTAAGTTGATTGCGTGGTCTACAACAGAATCCAGCTCAACAGTAAAGGGAGCGTCGGTATATCGCTCCGTGGTAACAAAATTCTGAGTCGTATAGTATGATATGCCAAAATCGAGCTCGCGAATGGCTTGTTCAACCATGCTATATGATTTTAGGATTCCAATCTCATCTTCCAGCTCGGTCTCACTGGTAAATAAGTCCATTCCGTTTAACAACTGATCAGAACCCACAGGATTACGATCTTCATTCTTCAAAAGCAAAGACGCTCTAACTTGATATTGTTTTGGCGTAAATTTCAAGTATGCATATGCCAACGGCAGCATGATGAACATGGCAATCAAAAAATAATACCACTTGGAAATGAGCTTAAGAAAAATCGTCTTTATATTAATTTTACCATCCATATCTCGTTTTTGTTATCGTTCATTTTTTTAATTATTATTTAAATAATTAAGAATTAAATAGCTGTAGTTGCCACTGAAAATTAGCAAAGTCAAGGGCTCCAGGCTCCAGATTTAGTCTGCTGGACCTGGCCGGGAGAGGTTCAACATATAGAGCATCGTTAGGCATCAAATAAAGGTGTTTGGACTTAAGGAGTCTCGGATCCATTAGATCCAACAAAACGATCTCAGAACCATCGGGAACCTGCCGTATCAATTTGACATTTTTCTCGCTACCCACTGGGTTGAGATCGGTAGCAAGTCCAAATGCTTCCAAGATGGCGATTTGATTGTTGCATACATAATGATATCCCGGATTATTCACCTCCCCCAATACAGTAACCTTAAAGCTTATTAATATATCATTGGGTTGTAAGCGACATATTGATTTTGTGCTTACCATTAATTTAGGAATTCCGGAAAAACAGGTGTCTTGAAAATATACCAATCGCTTGTTGTTATAACAAGATGAGAATAAAAGCATCGACGCAAGAAATACAAAGGTGTTTTTTGATAGCGTTTGCATTTGGGTAGAATGTTCCAAGTAAAACAAAAAGTATAGCAACGTCGTAAGCATCAGTGACCGAAATCATTGAAACGAAGCTAATGATTGGCAAAATTGAACGGTTATGGGAACCTTAAGAATTCAACCAAAATGCACTAATAAGCCAGCGTGGTTTGTAGTTAGTTATCTGGATATATAATTCTCGAGGTGCTCAATAATATCTTTCTGTTCCTCAATGATGTGTTTCACAACATCCCCAATAGAAATAATTCCTATCAATCTCTCTCCGTCCACTACCGGCAAATGGCGAATATGTTTACTGGTCATCATATCCATGCAGTCTTCAATAGTATTTTCGGGAGCAATTGTAAATGGATTCTTAGTCATTAACTCACTTATGGGAGTATTCATTGAGGATTTACCTTTCAATATTAGTTTGCGGGCATAGTCACGTTCGGTAAAGATGCCTTCAAGTTTCCCATTATCAACAATTAATAGGCCTCCAATGTTTTTTTCGCACATCAACTCAATGGCACGTATGACCATGATGGAAGATTCAACTGAATAAACAGTATTCCCCTTGTCCCGCAGGATGTCTTTAACTTTTCCCATAAGTTTATAATTTCAAACGATTGAAGATATTGGTTTCAATTAAAAAAAACAAGATGTCGTTTGATCTTCAGCGGCAGCATTTTGGGTTTCCTAAACATTCTTGCTATCCCAGAATGCGAATCATCCAATCTGGAAATATCCCTAAAATCATCGTTAAAAGGGTAAGTATGACAACTATAAGTTTAGTGAAAGATGAGAACTCCACTTGGACATTATTGGGGTCTTTAGAGAACATTACGATGATAACTT
>CAZAHL010000127.1:0-18768 GCA_964484845.1 uncultured Chryseolinea sp.
CGCCGGACAGGACACGGACTGGCAGGAAGAGGTATATGAGAGGGGGTACATCAGCAACCATTCCGTTGGAGCTGCCGGGGGTTCTGACAAGACTAAGTATTTAGTATCTGGTGGATATTTCAAGCAAACCACTGTGCTGCCGGGACAGCAATTTTCCCGCTATTCCCTTCAGGCCTCCATTGATCAGCAAATAGGAGATAGGATTAAGATAGGTCTTAATACCATGAATTCTATGAGCGTCACGGATGGAGAGAATGCAAGTTTTATGTTCCAGCTTTTAACGCTCAGTCCATTATACAATTCCCGTAATGCGGATGGATCCATTTATGAACGGCCTGCTGTGGGAAGTGTAGATCCGGATACAAGAAATCCCCTGATGGTATACAATGAGAGCTCCTGGAAACAACAGCGTAGACGACTGCGGACGTTTAATAGCCTTTATGGCGAGGTCAAGATAGCGGAAGGTCTACGATATCGGCTCAATTTAGGACTCGATCTGTTCCAGGATAATTATGGACAGTACCTGGGGTCCAACACTCCTTTTCTAAATGGAGGTACTAATACGGCTGACGTTCAAAATACGAATAGCTGGAGTTACACGGCAGAACACCTGTTGATGTATGATAAGACTTTTAATTCTGTCCATAAAGTGATGTTTACCGGATTATTTAGCGTACAGGAAGAGGAAGAATATCGCAGTGCCTCTAACGCCAATACACTACCAGCTGATTACATGTACTATTATAACCTCGGTCTGGGCCTTACTTCATCAGTTCCTCTTGCTAATTCTTATTACAACAAATCTGGACTGGCGTCGTATATGGGACGCATCAACTACAGCTTTAAGGACCGTTATTTAGTCACTTTGACGGCACGTGCTGATGGATCTTCTCGCCTGGCGCCTGGTAATAAGTGGTTTTATTATCCTGCGGTAGCCCTTGCGTGGAATGTTCACAATGAAGGGTTTATGACCGGTATCGAGGCTATCTCAAATTTGAAGTTGAGGTTTGGAATAGGAACAACTTCCAATCAGGCGATTGCCCCTTATGCTTCTCTTGGTCGACTGGCAGGATTGGACGGAAGGCCGGCGGAACCTTATAATTTTGGAAGCACAGGAACATTCGGATACCTGGTTACTGAGCTACCCAATTCAGCCTTGTCATGGGAATTTACCACCACCACCAATATTGGATTAGACTTTGGTCTTCTATCTGATCGCATCACAGGATCGTTGGAATTATACCGGTCAGAAACAGATGATATTTTGCAGCGTGTAGCCCTACCGGCAACGTCAGGCGTAGCTAATGTTGTGCAAAATGTTGGCAGCTCAGAAAATAAAGGTCTTGAGCTCTCTCTCAGTTCGGTAAACATTGAGAGCGGATCCAATGGCTTTGGATGGTCAACGGATTTTAATTTCTTCATAAATAGGAATAAGATTACCTACCTGGCTGGTGGCGTAAATCGAAATATTGGTCTCGGTTGGCATGTTGGCCATCCGATCGACGCTATTTTCGATTATGAAAAAATTGGTATCGTTCAAACGGAAGATACCGGTCTGCCTACCGGACTTGATGCTGGAGAAATTAAGATCAAGGATCAACTTACCATTGACAGTGATGGAGATGGAATCTTTGACCAGGCCAATGGCGTCATTAATGGTGATGATCGGGTTATTTTAGGATCAACCCAACCCAAGTGGTCGGGAGGTCTCACAAACCGTTTTACCTATAAAGGATTCGACCTTTCGGTAATCATGTTCTGGCGCGTAGGAGGTAAGTTGGTAAGCAATCTCTATGGGGCCAATCCTGCTAATCCCATAAATTCATTAGAAGGAAGACGGAATGGTCCCCAGGTGGACTACTGGACTCCCGAAAACCCGACCAATAAATATCCAAGACCGGGAAGGCAGCCTGAATTCGGTTCTACTATGGGGTACTTCGATGCCACTTTTATGAAAATCAGGACTATTACTCTAGGCTACGATGTACCTACTTCCTTGTTGACCAAAACAGGAATTGGATCACTTCGCGTATATGCTCAGGTGCAAAATCCATTTAAAGCCTTTTTCTCTGACTATGTCAAAGAAGGGGGCATTGACCCAGAGACTAATGGTGAGGGCGGATCCAATGCGGAAGGATTCGGACCTAATGGAACAAGGCGGCTAACGGTTAGCGCGAATACACCGGTGACCACGTCGTTTATTTTTGGTTTAAATCTTAAATACTAATGTCTATGAGAATTACATTTAGAAAACATATTATACTCGCTGCATCCTTATTTTTAATAACGACAACTGCGTGTAACGTAGACGATATTCTTACTGAAAAACCACGCCAGTTAGCGCCAGATTTTTTCAGAACCTCACAAGGATTAAATTCCGGACTCACGGCGTCATACGCAACTTTTCGGAACTATTACGGTTCGCTGGGTGGCTTTAATGTAAATGTTCTGGGAACAGATGAATTTATGCATGGTCAACAGGATAATAATCCTATTCTGGGTGTTTATTCTGGTGAACTGAATGCACAAAACGGAGATATTGGGTTAGCATGGGGACGGTCTTATTCAGCCATCAACACCTGTAACGGAATTATTGATTTGGGACCTGTGGCTACAGATCTATCAGCGTTGCAACGCGATCAACTTATTGCCGAAGCAAAATTTATCAGGGCTAACTGGTACTTCATTTTGATGCAACAATATGGGGGAGCATCGCTTGATTTAGGTTCAGGGCCATTGAAGTTCAATCAAAATCCAACCAATGTTGCTACACGAGCGTCTTCAGCCGCCGTTTATGAAGCCATTGTAAATGATCTGGAAAATATCACAGATGGTGCCAATGGCGATGACTTGCCGGATGGAAGGCCTGGCCAACCCGGACGTGCGTGGAAAGCAAGCGCCCTTCATTTATTGGCTAAGACTTACCTGACTCGTGCGTGGTCAAGTGATGCAGTAAATGGAGATTTTCAAAAAGCTTATGACAAGTCAATGGAAATTATCAACAACCTGGGGAAGTATGGAGTAGGTTTGGTGCCCAACTTTGCTGATGTGTTCCGACAAGGAAATGAATACAACAGTGAAACCTTGTGGATGGTGAACTGGATTGATAACACTACATTCAACAACAACACTGCTTTTGGCGGACCATTCTACCAGAACATCAGCAGTTTCTTTTTCAAATGCTTTTATCACGATAATACACCAGGGATGATAAGGGACATACCCAATGGCAGGCCATGGGTCCGCTATGTGCCTACCCGGTATTTGCTGAATATTGCTTTTGCAGATAAGATAAATGATGGCCGGTACAATGCCAGCTTTCAGACGGTTTGGTATGTTAATTCAGCGGGTGTAAATAATCCAAAAGGTCTTGCAGTAGGCGACACATCCATGTGGATGCCGCCCCAACATCTTGCCGCCTCGGTGTTGCCAACGATAAATTCGCGACGTTATGTTGTGTTTCTTCCCGAAGCTGCAACAGATCCTGTGACGTATTATGGAGTAGCGCGTTTAGATTATACTGGATATTTTAATCAGAACCGGTATTATCCAAGCTTAACTAAATTCAATGCTACACAACCACGGCCTGGAAATGATGTAAATGTTGCTTCGGTTAGGCCCCGCGTTGTATACCGCTTGGCCGACACCTATTTGCTGGCAGCAGAAGCAGCTCATAAACTTGGAGATAATGAGGAAGCGGCCGATCTTATTAATGCAGTAAGGTCACGCGCCGCAGCAAATGCCGGCGCAATTCCCGCGATGACGGCCAACACATTGACTGATTTAAATGCCGGTGGTATTGATTACATCCTTGACGAACGTTCCCGTGAATTAGTGGGTGAACAAACACGCTGGCCAGACCTGGTTCGTACTGGTAAATTAATTGAACGTGTAAATCTATACAATAACTATCCGGCAAGGCCAGGGGCTCCAATCTCTAGCCCGAAGTCTCATCATTTACTGCGTCCCATACCGCAAGGTCAGATTGATTCATCGGTCGATCCGACCGCTGACAATGGTAAATACCCGCAGAATCCCGGCTATTAAATTTCGAGGTCATTTAGATGTGCAAGGAGAACGATTGGTTCGTTCTCCTTTCTGAACTAACACACTTGCCACTAGAAGCCTATTGGTCATAGACTGAAATTGAAGAGAACCAGGGAACTGTATTGATGCAAAAGACAGGATACAATTAAGAATCAAATTCAAGCATAAAAGAGCATAGTTCTATTAAGAAATAGAGATACGTGAATAACTTTTCAACCGACCAAATCCCGGTTGATTTTTTTAGACCGTGTCTTTAAAAATGATGGCGCCATATATACCAGCGGAGCGTGGCGTTGTTCGATAAAATGAAGACATCTCCTGGGGATGAAGCGCTGCTAAAAGCGTTTCTAAAATTCGAACAGCGAAGAATATCATGAAGAGAATCGTAGTAGTTTTATTGGCTCTTTTTGCACACTTATCCGTGTTTGCGCAAGTCACGAAATCAGCAACAGTGAGCCTCTCCCGGGAACATATATCGATCAACCCAGGCTGGCGCTTCTATCTATACGATTCCATTACAAAAGCTGATGATCTTATCTACGATGTACGTCCAGAGGTCAATGATCATAAGGACGACAAGGCGGCGGATGCTCGGCCAACCGAGGCGGTGAAAGTCGAGAAAAAGCAAGAAGTACTCAAGCCGTGGATACTTCCTACTGGCAACGACTTCATCGCGGACTCCGCAAATTATTACGCACGTCCTGATGGCAATCCCGGTGGCGATTTTCCCTTCGTTCAGAATGATTTCGACGATCGCTCGTGGGAGGCTGTGAATCTTCCACATGATTGGGCGATCCAAGGCCCGTTCTTAAAAGGCCCGCGGGCCAAAGTAGGTGGTGGCATGGGCGACTGCCCAGCCCCGGTGTGGCCTGGTATAGAAAGAAGTTGGATATTCCATTGTCTGATGCAGGAAAATCGATTTTTCTTGATATAGACGGTGCGATGTCTTATGCTATGGTCTGGTTAAATGGTCACTTAGTCGGAGGATGGCCCTATGGCTACGCTTCGTGGCGGGTCGATCTTACACCTTATGTTAAGCCAGGTGGTGAGAATCAATTAGCCATACGGTTGGACAATCCACCAGCTTCTTCACGCTGGTACCCGGGAGGCGGCATATATCGTAACGTTTGGATAACAAAGACCACCCCGATTCACGTCGCACATTGGGGAACGGTCGTGACAACACGAGATGTCTCTAAGGCTTTTGCTACGATCGACCTGGAAGTCACTATAAAAAATGACGCTAAAAACGAGGCAATCGTCCGAACGGTTTCGCAGGTATTCGTTCTCGATGTGGATGGTCATAAAACAGGCAACGCTGTGGCTAGTCTCGAATTTCCACAAGCCTCAGTGGAAGGAGGAGAACGCAGTCGTGTAAAAGGTTCTGTCAAGATCGAAAAACCTCGTCTATGGGGTCCTCCTCCTACACAAACTCCCCATCGTTATGTTGTAGTCACAACGTTGTTTAACCTAGACAAGCCTGTGGACCAGTACGAGACACGCTTCGGTATCCGTACGCTACGCTTTGATCCTGAAAAAGGAATATTCGTGAATGGGGAACACATCTTTATCAAAGGGGTTAATCAACATCATGATCTCGGTGCGCTGGGGGCTGCGTTTAACACCCGCGCGGCAGAACGCCAGCTTGAGATGCTGCGCGAGATGGGATGCAACGCGGTCCGTATGGCACACAATCAACCTGCGCCAGAATTGCTTGAACTCACGGACCGTATGGGATTCCTTGTCGTAAATGAGATCTTCGACGGCTGGGCGAGGAAAAAAACGCCTCTCGATTTTCATCTGATTTTTCCAGACTGGCATGAGCAAGACATGCGCGCTTTTATCCGCAGGGATAGAAACCATCCCTCGGTGATCATGTGGAGCTTTGGCAATGAAGTAGGGGAGCAATACACGGGTGAAGAAGGTGCGTCGCTAGCGACGCGACTGCGCGATATTGTAAAAGGCGAGGACTCCACACGTTTGACGACCGTCTCTATGAACTATGCCAAACCACATATGCCTTTACCGAAAGTGACGGATATTATCACCCTGAATTATCAGGGTGAAGGCATCCGAGATGCTCCCGAATATGCGGGGCTTGAAGGAATTCGTACGTCTCCGTTATTTCCAGCTTTCCACAAAGAATTTCCGGACAAGGTCATTGTTAGCGGTGAGAATGCTGCTGCCGTTAGCACGCGTGGAGAATATTTCTTCCCGGTCATGGACGGAATAAGCGCACCCGTAGCGGATGCATCTGGGGGTGATTCAAAAAATCAATACGTTAGTTCTTATGAATTATATACTGTACCCTTCGGTTCCTCAGCGGATAAAGTGTTTGCCTCAGAAGACAAGCATCCCTATCTAGCTGGTGGATTTGTCTGGAGCGGTTGGGATTATTTGGGAGAGCCAACCCCGTATTACTTGTCACGCAGTTCTTACTTCGGCATCATTGATCTGGCTGGATTTAAAAAAGACCGGTTCTACCTGTACCAATCGCGTTGGCGTCCGGAGCTACCTATGGTCCATATCCTGCCACACTGGAACTGGCCGGAACGTATCGGCTTGGTTACACCAGTTCACGTTTTCACTTCCGGAGATGAGGCTGAACTGTTCCTTAATGGCAAATCGTTGGGTAAGAAAAAAAAGCTACCCTATGAATACCGGCTGCGCTGGGATGATGTGCAATACAGTACGGGAGAACTGAAGGTGGTAGCGTATAAGAAGGGTAAGAAGTGGGCCGAGAACATAGTAAAAACCACGGACACCCCGGCCCGGCTAGTGGCATCAGCGGATCGCAGCACGATTCAAGCAGACGGAAAGGACTTAGTTTTCATCACCGTGCGCATAGCCGATAAGAAAGGGCTCACGGTACCCCGTGCAAAAGATCAGATTAATTTTAAGATAGAGGGCCCCGGTGAGATTGTCGCCACAGACAATGGTGACCCAACAAACCTTATTCCTTTCCCTTCTCACAAGCGCGATGCCTTCAATGGACTTTGTCTGGTCATCATCCGCGGAATACCAGACCAAGTTGGAACGATCAAGTTGACGGTGGAATCAGAGTCGCTCGAAAGCACCACTGTCTCTGTGAAGAGCGAGGCTGGAAGGTGAGCCGTTTTCTCGCACCAGAAATACCAAAGCCTAATTAATCCTATTCATCCCGAAGGGTTTTTACAGGATTCATATTGGCGACCGTAAACACTTTGTAACCGATGGTAAAAAATGAAACAATGAAGAGCAATCCAATGGATATTATAAAGGTTAACGCATTTACACTTTGATAATACTTCCAGATGCTGCCCATAATCATGTTTGTCATACTAAAACTCGCCCACGATCCCAATGCTGAACCAACGGCCAGGATGATGATGAATTCAGTATTAACAATCCGGGTGATGTTGGAAACCGAAGCACCCAGAACTTTGCGAACTCCGATTTCTTTCATTCGCTTAATAATGTTCAGAGATACCAGCGTGAATAAACCGGTTGCCGAAAGCATCAGGGCAATCACGCCTAAAAAAGTATACATATACGTGATATTTACATTCACTTCATTCACTTGCTGCATGTTCGCAACGAGCATGTTCCCGTTATATAACCTGTTGGGAAATACGTTGTTCCATTGCGCAGTCATATAGGCATTAACGGATGATACATTTTCAGCTTTTGTACTCACAACGATCTGACTGTATTTATCCGGCAAAACATACCGGATCATCATCGGTTCCATCTCACGCCACAATCCTACGGTATAAACATCTTTTACAACACCGACAACGAAAAGTTTCACGGTATCCTTCCATACAATTTCCTTCCCCACGGGTTTATCCAACCCGAACAGATCCGCCATCTTTTGTGTGATGATGATCGATTCTTTTTGGTCGGTTTCCGAATTTTTCATGAAGTCTCTGCCTTCCAAGAGTTTAAGATCCATCGTCTTTAGGTAATTGTCGCCTACAGCAATTATATCAACCTCCACTTGTCTCGACTCGTATTTCACTGGTTCGTGAACGCGATTAGAGAAGATACCACTACTGGCACCTGCCATCGATACTATTTGCGGATTTCCCTGTAAAGAATTTCGATAGGTATCAAATTCACTTTGATTATTTAACCAGGCTACGACAGATCCACGGATATCAAAACCAAGATCATATTCCTGTTGGTAACGGGCATTCTGTAAAAACCCAATTGCGCTGGCAATGGTAATCAGTGAAATGGCAAACTGTAATCCCAGCAGGATGCGCGTAAAATAATTAGTGCCTCCAAACCTGAGCTTACCTTTTAGAATGCTTACCGCCTCAAACTTGCTGATGTAAAACGCTGGATAGCTTCCCGCCAGAATACCGGTAAATAGCAATACACCAATTAGAAAAAACAGGAATGTCGGGTTTTCAAGATAGTGGGAGGTAAGGCGCATATACCCCCACATAATATTCCATCCTTCAATTAAAAAGTCTGCTAAACCAACTCCTATCACCAACGCCAGAAAACAAATAAAAGTAGTTTCCCCGATAAACTGAACGATCAGTTGCAGGCGCATACCGCCCATTACTTTACGGATTCCGATCTCTTTTAACCTTCTTGAGGAAATCGCAATGGCGGTGTTCGTCAGATTAAAACATGCTATCAGTAAAATTAATATGCTCATCACCACAGAGCCGAGGATCGCGGATATCGGTGGAGCAGCCCATGTCCAGAAGCGAACTTTTTCAGCCCGGTCAACATGTGCCATGGTAGTCAACGGATCGAGCGCAAATTCTTTGACCTGGAAATCTTCCCTTACTTTATTATTATTCGCCGTATAAGGCTGAAGTTGCTGATGTACGCTGCTAACACGGCTTGGGTCGCTGATCTGAACGAACAATGTACTTTCCTGTTTCCAATCGTCTTCACGAACAGTTTTGTGCTCATCTTTATAATTTTCGAAGTTTAAGAAGGCGCATCCATCTTTTTTGTAAAAGCTGGAGTTCATGGGCTGTTCTCTGAATACTCCGGCTATCTTCACTTCCTTTAGCTCAGTTCCATACACTTGTGTAATCGTTTTTCCGAAAGCTTCTTCTGCGCTATGGAATAATCGAACCGCCATTGCTTCGCTGACGAAAACACTCGTTTTATCTTTTAGATCTAATGGATTGCCGGAGATGAAGTCAAACGAAAACATTTGAAAAAACTCAGGATCGACATAGGAAAGGTTTGCAGCGAAAAGATCATTCTCGCGTTTGAAATTCGACCAGGAACGAAAGTATCGCGTTGATTGATCAACATCCTGAAAAGTTTTGTCTACGATCTCTCCCAACGGTAACGAAGCATAACCAAAGCGGGTTATCTTATTCTCAAATTCACGTATGGCACTTATCCGGTAAATATCCGATCGGTTCTTATGAACAGCGTTAAAGGTGGAGTCATATTCGTAGGCCAGATAACCAACAATACAGCAGGCGATGGCGACACCCATTCCGAATACATTGATGAGGATGAACAACTTGTTCTTCAACATGCTACGGAAGGTAATCAGGAAATAATTTTTGATCATACAAGAGCCCCCGGGCCAACAAGTATGCCAGGACCTGGAAGTGGAAATTAATCAAATTTTCCGGGGTTCGCGACAATATTTCTTCACATGTGAACAGATATGTTCGGATGTGAACGCGTAAAGTGTCGCCTGTTTAACGAGAAACATTATCGAAGGCGTTGGTTTACCTGAAATCGTTGTCTCGGAAGGGGCATTCCAACGATTAACTTTTAACAGTTCACGCTTTAACCATCCCGTCTAAGTAAAAAGTCCTGAGTTTGAATTCTTTATTATTAACTTATCAGCACTTTATCTCTTGTTTTATGACCAGACTTTTAATTGCAGATGATCATCAGATGTTTGTCGACGGACTAAAATCTCTTCTGGAGGATGAAAAGGAACTATGTGTTGTTGGGGAAGCAAAGAACGGATACGAGGTGCTGGAGATCTGTGATCGCGAATCGGTTGATATCGTAATTATGGATATCAACATGCCCCTCATGGATGGTATTCAGACTTCAAGAGAACTTTCAAAAAAGCACCCGTTTGTAAAAATTCTCGGACTTTCTATGTACAACGACCGGGATTATATCTCTGATATTCTCAAAGCAGGAGCATTAGGATATGTTCTTAAGAACACGGGAAAAGAAAACCTTTTAAATGCTATTTCCACTCTCCAGTCAGGATCTCACTACTTGAGTGAAGAAGTAAGGAAGACCTTGCTCAGCAGTTTTATTAAAAATGTCCCTTATGAACACGTGATGGAAAAACTGTCTGATCGGGAGAAAGAAGTGCTTGAGTGTATTGCATCAGGACGCACAACGGCAGAAATTGGCGAGAAACTTTTCATTAGTAAGAACACCGTTGAGACACACCGCAAGAATCTTTTATATAAGCTAAAGGCGCGTAATACTGCGGAACTGGTCAATAATGCTTATAAGCATAGGTTGATTCAGTGATTTTTTCAAATCACTATTTTCGGGGATGCGATAGATAATTCGAAGGACAATATTTGTCAGAATTGCAGGCTTGCATAGCATAGCTTTCTTTTTTCAGACAAATAAATCCTATGTTATTAATAGCAGACAGCGGCTCTACCAAGACAGAATGGAGGGTGGTGGATGAAGACGGAAACCAGATCACTTCCGTTATTACTGAAGGCCTCAATCCCTATTTTTCATCAAAAGAAAAAATCGCTTCAATCATCAGGGAAAAAATCCTTCCCGTGGTCGAAGATGTGGAGAAGGTGTTCTTCTATGGTTCAGGGTGTGGTTTGCCAGTCAAGGCAAATCTGGTTAAGGAAACGCTCGACACTACTGTTCCGGGACGTTTCCCCGCAGAAGTTTCTGGCGACATTCTCGGTGCTGCGAGAAGTTTATTGCAGAGCGACGGCGGAATGGCTTGTATTCTCGGTACCGGCGCCAACTCTTGCATCTATGATGGTCGTGAGATCACCAGCATCATGCCTTCACTTGGATATATTTTCTCGGATTGGGGTAGCGGTACCGTTATGAGCAAAGATCTGATTGCGTTGTTGTTGCAGGAAAAGCTTCCTTCCGCTATGCTGGAAGATTTTCACAACACGTACAAATTAGGCAGATCGGAAATACTGGATCAAATTTACAACAAGCCCTTGCCCAACCGCTTTCTTGCTTCGTTCACACCATTTTTGCTTAAGTATGCTGAAGAGTCGGAGTGTAAAGAAATTATCCTCGGTAACTTCACCAAGTTCTTTTCCTATTATGTATTGCGTTATCCTTCTTTTAAAAAGGCGATAAAGGTTAACTTCACCGGATCGATCGCCTATCGCTTTCAAACGTATCTCTTACACGTCGCAGAGGAAATGGGCATAGGAATTGAAAACATCGTACAACATCCGATGGACGGATTGGTTAAATATCATTGCATCACCGTTCCCGTAAACAATTAGTTGAAACCTTTCAGAAGTGATCACAACATGCTGACCAGACTTTTATTCATCACCTGTTTTATCACCACAGTTTTTCCTGTTTGTGCACAGACGCCTCCAAAAAGGGAACTTCGCGCTGCGTGGATCGCGACCGTAGTGAACATCGACTGGCCATCGCAGAAAGGGCTGAGTTCACAACAACAGCAAGAGGAGTATGTTACGTTATTGGATCTGTTAAAATCGGTGGGAATGAATGCGGTGATTGTGCAGGTGCGTCCCTCGGCAGATGCGTTTTATCCTTCGTCGTATGAGCCTTGGTCCGAATATCTTTCAGGTGAGCAGGGGAGGAGTCCAGAACCATATTATAACCCACTTGCTTTTATGATACAAGAGGCGAAACGGCGGGGACTTGAATTTCACGCATGGTTCAATCCCTATCGTGCAAGTATGAAGGACACGATGAATTTTGCAGCCACGCATCCGATCCATAAACATCCCGAATGGTTTCTTAAATACGGAGGCAAATGGTATTACGATCCTGGACATCCTGAAGCACAAGCGTACGTGCTTCAATCGATCTTGGAAACCGTGAAACACTATGATCTTGATGCCGTGCATTTTGATGATTATTTTTATCCTTATCGCATCGCGAACAAAGTGTTCCCCGACAGTTGTAGTTACTTCGCTTATGGAAAAGACGCGTATGCAAATGTGGATGACTGGAGACGAAGCAACGTAGACTTCTTTGTACAAGAACTTTCTTCACGGATCAAGCAGGAGAAACAGCATGTGAAGTTCGGCATAAGTCCGTTTGGAGTCTGGCGAAATAAAGACAAAGATCCTGATGGATCTGAGACTCAAGCCGGACAAACAAATTACGATGATCTCTACGCTGATGTTTTAAAGTGGCTGAAGAAAGGATGGATCGATTATGTTACGCCCCAGCTCTACTGGCACATCGGATTTAAAGTCGCCGATTATTCCGTGTTACTGGATTGGTGGAGTAAACACACCTATGGAAAACACCTTTACATTGGTCAGGCGGTTTATCGAATGGGTGGAAAAGGGTGGGAGGATCCGGAAGAACTTTTTAATCAGGTAAAGCTGAACAGAAATTATGCTGAAGTTAAGGGAAGTATGTACTTCAACTCAAAAACGTTCTTGCAGAATAAGCAGGGCGTTAACGCGAAAATGAAAGAGATCTATCCCCATAAAGCATTAATTCCTTCGATGAGCTGGATCGATGCTAAAGCTCCGATAGCACCAGTCCTTCAACATGCAAGTGGATCTTCGAGACAAGGAATTTATCTTTCGTGGCGTGACTCAATTCGTACGGATGCATCTTACTATGTTATCTACAGGTTTAAGAAAGAGAACTTAGTGACCTCGGATAACGCCGAGAATATTGTTGCAATCGTTCAGCGCGAACCATCTGCGGAGCAAAGTTGGCTTGATAAAACGATTGAGAGACGAACTCTTTACGCTTACCGCATTACAGCTGTTGACCGGGGCCATAATGAAAGCCCGCTTAGTCAATCGATTGCAGTCAAAGCAAAAGGTAAAAACGGGATGGTTAAAGTTCTTTCACCATTGCGCTGATTTCGCTTGCGAGTCCCTTCTTGCCCGTATAAAAACAGTGATATTCTTAAATCACCATTTTCAGGGATGCAACTTCTCTATTATTTGAAAACATTTGAAAGGTGAGCGTAGCTCCAAAAACAACCTAAACTAAACTATGAAGAAATTTTTACAATGCTATTTATGGATCGTGGGGATTCTCCTTATCCATAGTCCGGTTATTGCTCAAAGCATTGCAGTAACCGGTACTGTTGTGAGTGCCGCGGATAACTCTCCGCTTCCCGGTGTTACTATTACCATGAAAGGAAAAACACGGGGAACAGTGACAGACAGAGAAGGGAAATTTTCAATCAATGCCGATCCATCGGATGTTTTGGTTTTCAGCTTTATTGGCATGGAAACCTATGAACAGCAGGTGGGGAACTCCAGCGAAATTACTGTCTCCCTGAAAGAGAGTATAGAAAGTCTACAAGAGGTCGTCATTGTCGGTTATGGAAGCCAAAAAAAAACAAACCTTACGGGTGCCGTTGCTTCGGTGGATACAAAGATGCTGGAATCCAGACCTATTGCAGATGCCGGACGAGGTCTTCAGGGGACGACACCCGGATTGAACATTGTCATTCCAAGTGGTGAAGTTGGATCAGACCCGCTGATCAGGATCAGGGGGCAATTCGCTTCACTTTCGGGAGGTGCAGCACCTCTAATTCTGTTAGACAACGTTGAAATCCCTTCCATTCAGTTAGTAAACCCGGATGATATTGAGTCTATTTCAGTGTTGAAAGACGCGGCCTCTGCTTCGATCTACGGAGCAAAAGGTGCATTTGGCGTTATATTGATCACTACCAAAAAAGGCGCAAAAAAAGAAGGTGTAACAGTTTCTTATTCAGGAAATCTTTCGTTCCAGAATCTTTCAAAGAAAATGGAAATGGGCGGACTTGACGCCATGGAATATACCCTGAGTGCATTTGAGCGTACAGGCGGTACTCGGGCAGGTGCATTCTGGATTGTAACTCGGGAAGGCTTCGAAAAAGCACAACAATGGCAGGAACAATACGGTAGTGTTGTAGGCCCAGAAGATCCTATGCTATACGGACGCGACTGGTATGTAAATACAGACAACTTGAAAGTAGGTTTGAGAATGTACGATCCTTATGAATACATGATCAGCGAGTGGACACCTACTCAGTTACATAATTTCTCCGTTAATGGAATGAGCGGAAAAACCAGTTACAACATTGGGTTGGGATACCTGGATCAGACGGGCCTCCTCAAACCTGCAAAGGACGATAGTTTTCAACGCTACAATGGCTCTGTTCAATTCAATACGGAGGTGAATGACTGGCTGAAATTTAATGTCGGAGCCATCTATTCGAAACGGAATAAGAATTATCCGTATGCTACCAATTCAACAACAGCCGATCCATGGTTATACGTGTATCGTTGGGCAGCCACCTATCCGATGACGACGGAGGATGGACAGCCAATCCGAAGTCCATATTCAGAAATGGCAAATGCAAACACTGCATTCCAGGAGACGAATTTTGGAAGTTTTACGGGCGGTCTTACGCTTACTCCTATGAAAGATTGGACAATCAAATTTGACTATACGCACGCCAATGAGGAGTTTATAAACAAAAGACCTGGTACTCGCTTTACAGGCAGAGACTCTTGGAGTGCTGCGGTCCCAAAGCTTGATACGGACGGAAACCGGATATATGTAAATAGTGCGGGCGAAGCAGTAGCGTCTACAGACCCTGAGGCGATGCCCGCATTTCAATTGAATCAGACTACGTACACAGGCCCGGGCTCGAACCCTGATCACGTTTACCGTTATGCCAGTAACAGTCAGCGTAATACCATCAACTTGTATACAACTTATGATTTGAATATCAATGACGCCCAGAACTTCAAGTTTATGCTGGGTATGAATAGAGTGGGATATAAGAGTGCCTATAACTGGTCTCAAATCGCGGGATTGGCAGATTTTTCAAACCCGCAGTTTGATCTGGCCGGAGGAACTCAAACAGCCAGCGGAGGTGAGTACTGGGATTCCCAATTGGGATTCTTTGGTCGCATTAATTACAACTTCAATGAGAAGTATTTATTGGAGGCCAACCTCAGGTACGATGGAACTTCAAAATTTCCGACAGACCTTCGATGGAGATGGTTCCCTTCGTTTTCCGCAGGCTGGCGTGTTAGCGAAGAGTCCTGGATGAATTGGGCTAGTTCGTTCCTTGATGAGTTTAAGCTGCGCGCTTCCTGGGGTACTATCGGTGACCAGTCTGTGCCTAATAACCTTTATCTTCCGATGGTCAACGGTGGACTTAATAACTGGTTGATTTCAGGTGCCAGACTGTTTCAATTCGGCGAGCCTACATCGACGGGATACAGCACACCACTTGCCATACACCAATCCGTAACCTGGCAGGATATCACAACACTTGACCTCGGTGCTGATGTACGCGTGTTTAACGGCGCTTTGGGACTTGCGTTCGATTGGTTCAGACGCGACACCGAAAATATGATTGTTCCGCAAGAGGGCATTCCTGCAACCTTTGGTAACCAGGCGCCTCAAAGCAATTTCGGTTCATTGAGAACAGAAGGCATCGAACTCCAGCTTGACTACACGCATCAGTTTGCCAATGGGCTGCGTCTGAATTTTGTCGGCACATTTGCAGATGCAGTCACCAAGATCACCAAATTCGGTAGTACCACCAGCATTGGTACAGTCACTGTCCCTTCGTATTATGTAGGCAGAACGTATGGTGAGATCTGGGGATATGAAACCGATCGCTTATACCAGGTTGATGACTTTGCGTATGATGGAAATGGCAATTTACTCACTAAGGTTGTAGAGGGTGTTACGGTTAATCAGTTGGCGGCTGAGAACGGAGCAACTCAGGGAGAGCTTCAGGCAGGAAACTTCCGGTTTGGACCTGGCGATGTTAAGTTTAAAGACCTGAATGGAGACGGTCTCATTAACGATGGCAACCGGTTAACGGATGATCATGGTGACCTGAAAGTGATCGGTAACTCCACCCCGCGTTATGAATATAGTTTCCGCATCAATGCGGAATTCAAAGGGATTGATTTCGGCATTTTCTTCCAGGGCATAGGGAAAAGAGAAGTTTGGGGAAACGGCTTCCTGGCAATTCCAGGATTTAACTCAGCCGACGGTGCGATGCCGCAAGCATTTGCTGGTAATTTCTGGCGTGAAGACCGCACAGACGCTTTTTATCCAAGACCGTACAATCAAGCTGGCAGCAACACCACTCTAAATATGCAACCTCAAACAAGGTATTTGCTCAATATGTCCTATTTGAGGATCAAGAACATTACGTTGGGATATACGTTGCCGCAGACCATTTCGCAGAAAGTTGGCCTGAACAAGGTACGCGTATACGGAGCGTTAGAGAATTTTTTCACGTGGGATCATCTCGGAGATCTTCCTCTCGATCCTGAAGTAGTTGCTGGTTATTCCATGTGGAATGAGACAAACTACAATTCAGGACGTACGGGAGTTGGGGTTCCCACTTTCAAAAGTGCATCGGTAGGTCTTCAATTGAACTTCTAAAACATTACGAATCATGAAAAAATATTCAATAGCACTATTCGCGATCGCTACTGTTCTCAGCAGTTGTGACGACTTCCTGGACAGACCTCCATTAACACAGGCAAACGACGAGACATTATGGACAACTGAAAATAGCGCGAGGTTATATGCCAATGGTTTTTACCCCAACTACTTTGTAGGCTACAATAGTAGTTTTGGTCTCGATTACACACCGCTTCGGGGATATACTTTCTCCGATGATCGTACTCAGACAGGTAAGCAGATCAACTTTGAAACGCAGGCGCCCCCGTCAAGGTCATCTATTTTAGAGACAGCGACGTGGCTCAGTCAGTATGCAGGCCCTACCTGGAGTTTTGCATGGGTACGAAAATCCAATTTGCTCTTGGAGAGAATCGAACGAATGAAGGGAACGTATCTCGAAGATGAGGCTTATCAACATTGGAGTTCGGTGGCCCGGTTTTTCAGAGGCTACGAATATAGTCGGCTGGTCAGTGTTTTCGGAAATGTCCCTTATTATGACCACGTGCTGCTCGAATCAGAAACAAATGAACTATATAAAGACAGGGACAACAGAACCTTCGTAATGGATAAAGTATACGACGATTTTGTGTACGTGCTGGAGAACATGCGCGTGTTAGATAACAGTAATGGCCAATACCTCAACCGATACATTGCGGCAGCTTTTATTTCACGATTTATGCTGTTTGAAGGCACATGGCAGAAGTATCACGTGGGTGATAATGAAAAAGCAACAAAATACCTTCAGTTGGCCGTAGATGCTGGAGATATCGTGATGCAATCATCCAAATGGTCCTTCACCAGCACTTACCGTGCGCTGTTTGGATCCGAGAGCCTCGACGGTAATCGTGAAGTGCTCATGTACAGACAGTATGACGCTGCGATGTCGGTAACCCATAGTATTGCCTCTTATTCAAACATCACCGAGAGCCAGGCCCCGGCTGCAAACCTGGACCTCATAAAATCATTTATTGCGAAAGATGGACAGCCTTATCAACTATCGTCAGTACCGAATGCAACAGAGTTCAATATTGCAAACCTCATAGCGACCCGTGACTCCCGCTTTGAGGCTACATTTTGGGATGTACCGAGGTCACAATCCGCCACGTTGCTATATGCCGATAAATTCATTGACCGGGAAGGACCCACATATGCCGGTAGAGCGTATCCGCCGAAGTATGGTTCAAATACCAATACAAACGATGCCCCCGTAATGCGTCTGGCAGAAGTTGTTCTGAACTGGATTGAAGCGAAAGCTGAACTCGAAACACTCGGAGGCACGGGTGTAACGCAGGTAGATCTGGATGCGTCGATCAATTCTATTCGCAATCGCCCGTTGGATTCAGATGCAATTGCTAAAGGAGTTGCAAAGACCTCTCCTTTACTGTTGGCCAGCATACCTGATGATCCTGATCGCGATCCCACGGTGACACCGTTGCTCTGGGAAATCAGGAGAGAACGCCGGATGGAGTTTGTATTTGAACATACCCGCCTGCTGGATATCAAGCGTTGGAAAAAAATTGAATACATGGACGGTAACACGAACCTCGATATTCTTGCAGGACCTTGGGTTAATTTCCAGACGGAATTTCCAGCATTTCTCGTTGCCGCGAAAGTAGGTAAGCTGAAAGTGAAAAAGGCAGATAATACTGTGGTCACATACAGTGGATCAAATGCAGCCGATATGGTTGGTTTTTACATCCCTGAAAATGTCTCCAACAGAGATCCTTTCACCGAGCGGGTTTATATATCGCCCATAGGTAACAACGAGATCAGCCAGTATGGGGAGAGAGGTTTCACTCTTACGCAGTCACCGGGTTGGTAAAAAATAAATCCCTCGATCTATAAGACGTGCGTGATCGGGCAATTGAATTTGAATTAAGAATTTGGGTTTGATTGGCCCCTCTCTAGTTTCGCCTGGAGGGGCCTTTCTTTTTTTTGATACGACCGGTTGCTTGCCATTCATCCATATGAATTAAGCATCAATCACACTTGTTTTTGTAAACAATAATATTTGCTCTAGTATCATGTCAACACTGTTTTGACGTATTTAAAACCAGTTTTGAGCTAGGAGCTTTGAGAACCTGCTCATAGCTCGTGGCTCGCAGCTTGTAGCTTCGTAAGCCC
>CAZAHL010000128.1:0-18707 GCA_964484845.1 uncultured Chryseolinea sp.
AGAATGATCCGCCAGGGCATGCTTTACTTAGCACTAGTATAATTTATGCATCAACATAAAGCAACGATTAATGTCATCACTTTAAAAGATTTTTGAGAACATTACTAAGGTTAATCCATAGGGGGAAATTCATTTCGATTATTCAGCCAGAACAATTTTTAAGAATACCCCCCTACGTAGTTTTAACATCTTTATTCGTTCTAAACGTTACACATTGACATGCAAGTTTTTGAACAGGTTAATGAATACACGTTACTTAGTAAGTATCATACGTTTCGTATCAACGACTTTACCGTCCACGATCAGTGCGTAGATATACATGCCAGCGCTTAGTTCATTCCCTAAAATGGTCGTACTCACTTTACCTCTGCCTTTCACCTGCAGATCTTTCAATTGTTTTCCTTCGAGATTGTACACGATGATGAATGCACTACCCGCAGTCTCGGGCAAAACCATTTTAATTTCGGTGTTCACCGAGAAAGGATTTGGATTGTTTTGTAACAGTGCTACTTCTGATGATTGTAATCCTGAATCTTTTTCGTCTGGTTTCCCAAGCTGTTGAAGAAGCTGATCAATTTGTTTTTGCTGCTGCTCATTCATCTCGGATAATTCCTGCACCGCTTTTACCAATGGCACAACAAATTCCGCATAACGGATGGTGTAGGGGTCTTTGTCATTCTTAGGCACATCTACCCCACTGAATACATAGCCTGATTTTTTTACTAACGCGTCGACTTCCTGAGCAACAAATCCGGTTTGACGTGTGGGTTTTTCTTTTGAAGCAACTGACAATTGGATTAAACTGTCGGATACACCTAAAAACTTCTGGAGAGACGATTTGTCGACCATATAACTTACAGGTCGTAGCTTAGTTACAAACTCAAGACCGGAAACATCCTCTTGAAGGTCTGTTTTAAATCGCCCATCCGATAGCGTCGACCACGAAACTTTCCCCCCGATGCTCGTTACATCGCTATTGCCAATTCGCACTTGATAAGAAGCTGTTGCAACGGCAGAAAATCCGATTGTAGTTGTATTATAATGACTACCGCCCTGTTGTCCGGAGTAAGCACCAATCGCCGTATTGCTGCTTCCAGGAGGAGGACTAGCATATTTGCCGCCCGCAGTTGAAGATAAAGCTTTATACCCAACTGCTGTATTCAAATCCGCGGGAGCTTCGTTTAACGCGTAACATCCAACTGCTGTATTACCCGTTCCTATACCCGTATTAACAAGAGCATTGGATCCCACCGCGGTATTCTGGCCGCCAACAGGCGTATTATTGATGAGGCTCTTGCTGTTCTCTAAAGTCTTATATCCGTATCCAGTGTTATGAAGTGGTGGAAATGCAAAGATCCTATACGCAGCTGAACCATTTCCAGCATACGTGCTGGTGGTATCTGTTTTTGGATCTGTACCTGTGTATATTATAAAGCGGTCATGAATTGCATAATAACCCGTGGACGCGGGATTTTTTGTTCCCGTTACCCTGAGTTTAATAGTATGGGTTCCGAGAGATAACATAGGGCTTTCATATACCATCAGGTACTGCCCGGTATACAGCCTGTAGAGGTCAACCATTGTTTCGGCTCCCCCATCAATGGAAACCGCCACGATGCCGTGCGTCGTTTTCATTTCCGTATACCATCTGATTCGATAGCCAATGAAGCTTAATGTTACATAGGACCCAGGCACGTCCGAATAAGAGAGCGTATTGTTATGAAAGGACGGACTTGTCCAGTTATGAACCCAACCGGCTCCCACATAATTGTGTTGATTCATACCGGTGCCCTTCACACCATCATCGACGGAAGTTGTTTGTGCGCTTGTAAACGCTAACAGGCAAAGCATGCCCGCTGTTAGTAAAATTGCTTTTTTCATTGGATGGTTTTAGTAGATTATTTAATTAAAATTTATATGCCTGCTTCATGGATTTTTTTCTGACAACTCTTTTGTCTCGTTCCCCCACTTCTTATCCAAACTTATTACCCCTAACTTCCTGAGAGACTCTAGACTCCTTTTGTTTGTCATCATCTATCTAAGATCAATATCCTCGATTGGCAAAAAAGTCATGCTCCATAAGAAATTATTTTTTAGATGACCAAAACGCAAGTCGAGTTTTAGCGCGAATAGGGATTGCATCTTCACAGCGCGCAAAAGGTTTTTTTTAACACGTGTATTAAGAATTCACTGGCAGGAAGCAGGTATTGTACTGAGCCATCGATAATGGAATTTTAAAAAAACCCATCGGAGTCAGTCTAAAGATAAAATGGTTAACTGATATGACTTCAACCAATCGCGCGAATGAAATAATCCGCTAAAGAAATCAAATGACGGTGGTCATAGTTCTTGAAGATTTTTATTTTTTTCTTGACTGAAAAGAATTTCCCGAACCCCTGGGAAATATTTTAGAAACTAGCAAAACGTGGATTGTCTACACCATATATAATAATCGAAAATTTAATGACGCGACGGCAGGGGCTTAGAAATAAAGCAATCCTATTCTGGTTTACGCCATTTGAATGATGATACTGAGAACTTGGTTTGAAATATTATTGGAAAATATATAACCACGATGTTACCTTTTGAGACTTTAATTTTAATAAGACAAATGGACATGCAAATTTTCGATCAGGTGGACGACTACATCCGTAATTTGGTAGGTGACGAAGATGACGTTTTAAAAGCTACCGATACATCGATTCAGGAGTCCGGCATTCCTCCTATCAGTGTCTCTGCCAACCAGGGGAAATTCCTGCAGGTACTGGCAAAGACCTGCCGTGCGAAAAAGATTTTAGAGATCGGCACGCTTGTCGGCTACAGCACGATCTGGATGGCGCGTGCCCTGCCGCGAGATGGCAAACTTATCTCTCTTGAGTTCGAACCGCTACATGCTCGCGTCGCGAAAAACAACATTGAAAAAGCGGGACTAAGCGATATTGTCGAGATCAGAATTGGCAAAGCACTCGATCTCTTGCCTCAGTTAGTAGACAACAACGATGGTCCCTTTGACATGATATTTATTGACGCCGATAAAACTCCGTACGTGGAATATTTTCAATGGGCACTAAAACTATCGCACCCAGGGACGCTGATAGTAGCGGACAATGTAATTCGAGATGGCAAGGTGATGGATTCACTTTCAGCCGACGAAATGGTAATCGGAGCCCGAAGGTTCAATGATTTCCTGGCAAGTTGCACAGACGTTACCGCTACAATCATTCAAACCGTTGGTTCGAAGTTGCACGACGGCATGGCGTTGGCTGTGGTGAATTAGTGTCTGTCAATAAAGAAAGGTTCACGCTAGGAGCCCGCAAAGAAAAGGCACGCAGAGGCCGCAGAAAAATCAATTTTTTTGCGCCCTTTGCGGATTGCCTTTGCGTTCTTTGCGTGAAATATTTTAACATTCCCACCTTATAGACGGACTCTAATAAGAATGCATCAAACCCGTCGTTAAATCTTTGGCGGAATCAACCCTATGATTGCCGCACGAACACTCTGAACATATTGCGGGTTCTCTCTATGTTTGTTATTCAACAAAACAAACTGGTCACCATGGCAAAAGTAGTAGTAGAAATGACTATGTCATTAGATGGATATATGGCCGGACCCAATGTAAGTAAAAAACATGCCATGGGGGAAGGTGGCGATCGACTTCATGAATGGATTTTCGCGGACAAAACCGAAGACGATGGAAAGATTCTGGATGAAATGTCGAAAGCCACAGGCGCTGTAATTATAGGGAAGACGATGTTCAACGTCGGCTTACAGCATTGGGGGGACACTCCCCTCCCGGTTCCAACTTTTGTAATCGCACATGAAACCATGGAGGACCGCCCTATGAAAAGTGGAACGTTTACTTTTGTTAACAACGGAATTGAAAGCGCATTAACTCAGGCAAAGGTTGTGGCGCGAAGTAAGAATGTGTTGATTATGGGCGGCGCTAACATCGTGCAACAATACCTCAAGGCTGGGCTTGTTGACGAATTAAGGATTCATATCGTTCCTGTTTTACTTTCCAGCGGTTTACGACTGTTTGATAATATCGGAACGAACCACATTGAACTTGAAAGAACTGCTCTGAGCGGTACGCCCGGAGTAATTCATCTAAATTATCGGGTACGAAAGAGTGGCTTACGATTGTAGATTTTAGATTGACGATTGTAGATTGATTGCTATTTTCCAATTACGTGCGAACTACGAGCGAGCTGCTCAATCTAAAATCTACGATCGCGTTAGACCTTAAGCAGGAATTTCCAGGTATATGAAAATTAAATAAATAGGGTTTGCTGCAAAGTCAGGTTCACGCAAAGAAAATGCACGCAGAGGCCGCAAAAAGTTATTTCTTTGTGGCCTATGCGAATTATCTTTGCGCTCTTAGCGTGAAACATTTTAACACACTGCTTTATAGACAACGTTAGTTGAATTTCAAACCCACATAATAATCCACTATGAGATTTAAAAATAAAATCGCCCTTGTAACCGGCGCAGGCCGTGATATCGGAAAAGCCATTGCCCTGAAATTAGCAAACGAGGGTGCCTTGGTCATTATTAATTACTCTCAGTCAGATGCAGCAGCTCGTCAGACGGTCAACGAAATTAAAACCGCCAAGGGAGAAGCAACCTTTTTTAAAGCAGACCTTACCCGTCAAGATGAGGTGAACAAGTTGAAAAACTTCTGTGTGGATACGTTCGGAAATCGCTTGGATGTTTTAGTCAATAACGCAGGTGGAATTATCGCCAGGAAAAAAATCGCAGAACAAGATGAAGCGTTTTATGACGCTGTCATGAATCTGAATTTCAAGTCGTTATTTTTAGTTACACACGCCTTTGTAAGCATGATACCATCAGGCGGTTCTATTGTCAATATTTCCTCCCTCGCAGCGCGCGACGGAGGTGGCGGAGGCGCATCGCTTTATGCTGCATCAAAGGGAGCTATTACAACCTACACTCGTTCCCTTGCAAAAGAGCTCGGTGTATCCGGAATTAGGGTCAATGCAGTGTGCCCTGGTTTAATAGGTACAACCTTCCACGATAAATTTACTTCAAACGAAGTGCGGGCCAAAGTCGCAGCTGCGACGCCGCTGGGTCGAGAAGGCACTGCAGAAGAAGTCGCCCACCTGGTAGCTTTTCTCGCTTCGGATGAGGCTTCCTTCATTACAGGAGGCAACTACGATATCAACGGAGGAATCGGTATGTTTTAAATGTTAGATAGTATGACTTTGTGATTACTTATCGAATTGTGCAAGGTTTAATTTCGGATCAAGTTTTTCATTGGACGTAACAACTTCATCCCATGTCATAGCCTTTTTCATTCTTGCTGCCTCTCGTCCCAATATTGCAGCACGTGTTGAGTCCGCACCCGACCGTGTTTCGTTCAGATATTTTCCAGTAACAATACTGTTGATAAAAGCTTTCTCTTTATTGGCATCAGAATCGTGAAGGGAAGAATCGAAAACGCCGGCCGCCACTTGCTGCGGCGTAAGCTTGCTTTCACCTTTGACTATTCCCGAATCCCAGCTATTTTCTCCCTTGATAAATACGCCACCGCTATAGTGTGCTTCGGCGATCCCTTTTGTGCCAATAAACCGGCAACATACATCCCCAAACGTCGGACCTATCTTGGTGGCGTGCGTACTGACTGCAACATTTCCGGGATACTGATACAGCACCTGGTAATTATTCCAGACATCGCCAACGGTATGGCCACCTAAATTTCCACCGCTACCTATGGCTTGCACAGGGTTGCCTTTCAATGCCCAGTTGCAAACATCGATCATGTGAATAGCTTGATCTAATATTATATCACCGCACAATGAACGGAACATATAATGATTCCTGATCCTGTATTCGTCATCTAAAGTATTGTTGAGCGGAATAATTTTTGTTGCTGATGAGAAATAATATAGCTGAGCATTGATCACATCGCCAATGCCTCCTTGCTGAATTCTTTTCACCATTTCGACATATGGAGTAGCATAACGAATCTGGAACCCGATGACAACACTTTGCTTGCCATTCAGCTTTTCACCTGCACGTTCAATTCTTTGACAACCCAATGCGTCAATAGCGACGGGCTTTTCACAATAAACATGTTTCCCAGCTGCAACTGCCGCTTCCAGGAATTCCACGTGAGTGTATGCCGGAGAAGAAATTAACACTGCATCCACATCCTTATTTTCTATAAGCTTTAAATAAGCCTTTGATCCGCGATAGATATTTGATTTTTTGATAGCAGGAAATCCTTTTGCTACATTCAACTGATTGAAATTAACCTCGGCACGTTGCAATTGGTCTTCAAACAGATCGGCCATGGCAATAATGACAGTATTCGTATGTTGCAACATCGATGAAATTACCGCAGTACCCCGGCTTCCACATCCAATAATACCGATACGAATGGCAGAATTAGTTTGGGAACCAAAAACTATTCGTGGGCTCAAAATGGCAAAGGTCGAAATTGCTGCTGCCTGCTTCAGAAATGTTCTCCGTTCAATTTTAGTCATGGTTGTTTATGCTTTTTAGTGTCTAGTCGATTTTGATTATATAAATGCACTATATATCAATGGTCAGAACGTTTATGTATGTGACGTTGCTGGTCTTAGAAAGACAAAACTATCCCACGTAACAAAACGTGGTTTTGAAAACTAAACTACAAATTTAAACAGCGACCAGCAACGGCATATACATTTTTTGTTGTGGGCTGGGCCGCATTAGTCAAATCTCCTTTAATTCTGCTACTTCAGGAAAATGTTTTTTATGAATCTGAATGGTTATTGCAAGACGAATGATTTCCAAAATTGTCATGCCCCATATTAAGTAATTCTCATTGCGATAATTTATGATAATTGCTTGTAAAAAACTGAATGAATAAACATGAGAAATTAGTTTCAACGGAAATTGACCATATGTCAACCAAAGTCCAACTTTACTTTGTCTCAAAAGAAAGTACCCTGAGACTGCAAGTGATAGGTATATTAAAATGTACTCTAGCCTTGTCCATATATAAGATGTTGTCCAGTTTGTCAATAGGCTAATTATTTGTCGATAAGCTAAGACTACGACAAGCATGTCCAATGCTCCAAAAAATATAAGTGTCCTCTTCATGGTTAACTGAGTTTGTTCAGCGGCCTTGCCAACAACAACGGGATCTATATACAAAACAATTCAGCATCTTAATAGCTATTCAATTATAAACCGAAACCCAACTTACCAGGTGGTTTAACAGTAGAAGTTGGAAGGAATCTCCATCGTTCAATAGCAAGGATAGTTATTTTCTTTTCTGCTTCAAATTTTTTACACCACAGGATAAAATAACTAACTTCAAGCGGAACCGGCAAGAGTACATTTATTTAAATTTCCGCCTCATGGTCTGTGATGCCTTGAATGCCGAATGAATGTTTGGAATACGTGACTTTACCTGTTTTCTTTAACACTCAGATCAAAACCTTTTTGTGGAATACAGAACGCAGGAACTTCGAACCATCAATGTAATCCGTTATGTTACGCCCCTCCGGGAAGGCGGATCGCTACCTGCTATTGTGGAAGGTGACGATCAATTCCTATATGTACTGAAATTTCGTGGCGCAGGGCAAGGCGCAAAAGCCCTCATCGCCGAACTCATTGGGGGTGAGATTGCTCGTATGGTAGGGTTAAAAGTTCCGGAAATCGTTTTTGCTAACCTTGACAGCGCCTTTGGACGAGTTGAAGGGGACGAAGAGATTCAGGATTTACTCAAAGCAAGTACAGGACTCAATCTTGGATTGCATTACCTGTCTGGTTCCATCACATTCGATCCGCTGGTCACTCCGGTTTCCTCAAAACTTGCCTCTCAAATTGTGTGGCTTGACTGTTTGCTCATGAATGTAGATCGTACTTCAAGGAATACCAATATGTTATGGTGGCATAAGGAGCTTTGGCTTATCGACCATGGTGCTTCATTATATTTTCATCATGCCTGGCAAAACTGGGAAGATGCAGCAAAACCGTTTCCTCATGTAAAAAATCATGTTCTGTTATTGAAAGCAACCGAGCTGGATACCACTAACAAAGAGTTCCGTTCGTTGCTTACAATTGAACGCATCCGCGCTATCGTATCTTTAGTTCCGGATGAATGGCTCATCGCGGAATCACCGTTTCAATCGGCGGCCTTACACAAAGAGGCTTACGTTCAATTTTTAGAAGCGAGAATTTTAAATTCAGATTTGTTTGTAAAAGAAGCTCAACATGCAAGAGAATCACTTATTTGAATACGCTGTTATCCGGGTGGTGCCGCATGTAGAACGCGAAGAGTTTATCAATGTTGGCATTGTGTTGTTTTGTGCGCATGAGAAATTTTTACAAACCCGTTTCGAACTGAACGAAGACCGATTAAAGTTGCTATGCGATAAGCTGGATATACAGGAACTAAAGGATCATGTTACTTCTTTCGAACGCATCTGCGCCGGCGGGCAGGACGCAGGTGCTATTGGAAAACTTCCCATCGCAGAGCGGTTTCGATGGCTAACAGCGACGCGAAGCACAGTGCTCCAAACGTCTAAGGTCCATCCGGGATTATGCATTGATGCAGGTGAAACTCTTTCAAAACTTTATACTCAGCTTGTACAAAAAGGCAAAAATTGAACACTGAATATCGAACACCGAACAAGGAATGATGAAGGAGTGCGTTTTACCTTTTGCGTACCCAGGAAATTGTTTGTGCGATTCTATTATGACAAGGAAGGATTCAGGTTTCTAATATGTTCATAATTTCCAGCATGTTTCAGCCGGGTAGAGAAGCCGATATTTGAAAAGGACTGGCTTGACTCAAGTGCAGGTCTTTGCTTGTGTAGTCTCAGAGCTGGGGATGCCTTCGCGGGAAGGGCAGCGATGTTTAACAAATTCGTAGGCTCAGCATGACGGCGTAAGGCGCTCGCATTACCAATCCGCAGCTCGAGATTGGCAATTTCGAATAGCCGAAATTTTGTGCGGATTCTATTACGACGAGAAAGAATTCAGGTTACTAATATGATCAATAATTCCAGCATGTTTCAGCCGGGCCTCAGCCAATCTTCGGCCTGGCATTGGCATGTGTGGATTGGGTGCAGCCCGGATGAAACATGCGGAGCCACCCGGGAGGGGAGCTATGAAATGCCCGAGGACCTATTCTTGTAATTCAGTCTACTAACATGCCAATGTCGAACACCGAATGTCGAATTACGAAAGGAATTGCGGCAACGAAACCTGTTAACGTGTAACTATTAAACGAGGAGAAGCTATGAAAATGAGTGAAGATATAATCAGGAAATTAAAACTAAAAGATTCACGAACAAGAATAGACCATTACAACGGTATTGACACACGTCATTGCAGAAGGTCATAGTGCGAAAGAAACAAATATTTCGGCAGACATAGCTCTATCCATAGTAATCCCTTCCGCGGCTCCATAGGAGCCTCCTGTTTATAGCCAAAAAAAATCGTTAGTTCAGGTCAGGCTCCGTAGGAGCCTCCTACGTTGTACGAATGATTAAACCATACGTGTTTACCAATGTGGTGCTTGAATTAAAATCCATAAAACTTGAACTCCCGCATGGTCCAGGCAACTTCATAGTCGAATGGTTGTCCTCTGCGTTCGCCGTGTACGATGGATTCTGATTTTGTCAGCGTTATCTTTAAGAATTTGGTTTTAATCGCATCGAATCGAATGGCTGTGGATGATCCAACTCCTGCACCGTTGGCAACAATTTTTGTCCACTGTTTCCCATCCATCGAAACCTCTACGTCATAACCCCGCGGGTAAGTATGAATGGGTGGTGGAGAACCTTCCCTCCAGCCCCTGCTAATGGGTGGTGATTTAAATTGTATTTCAGTAAGCATTGCAGGCGTTGGGAATTCAACTTGAAACCACATCCCCGCCTTTTGTGTAACACCCGTTGTCCACCCTTCGAAATTAAAAGCACCCCGAGGGGAAGCCGTACTTCCCTTCCGCACTTCAGCCGTATGACTGGCAGTCATTTTCCAATCTGCAGTCGGTTCAAATACCCTGGGAACAGAGGCCCATAATGTTTCATAGGTATATGGTTTTGTTTGACTGGCGGTTTCCTTTCGAACGCGGGCAACATCCTGAGGGGTTACAACGGAAGATTCATTTTCAAAGCCAGCACGGATGAAAGAGGCAACCGAAGCAATCCATTCATCTGAGTTATTACCCATCGGAACCATCAATATACCTGTGTAAGATTCACCTTGGATATTTCCGGTCAATCCTCGAAGAAGGGTTTTGATTACATAGTCAGGATGAGATTGAACACGCGCAGATCCCACCAACGATGGGGCTAACAATTTGCCTTCGCCGGCTGGAGTTCCTGTACCCAGCGGACCATGGCACGTAGAACAAAGACTATTGTATATTTTCAAGCCGGCGTTCACTCGATTTTTTTCTTCTTCACTAAAGTTGGGATTGTTCCTTCCAAAAAAAGCAGTCACGTTTGGAGGATTTAAGACTTGTTTTCCCACCAGTTTGACACCGGCAATTGCGCTGTCTAATGCTAGCACTTTTTTTACTGCAGTTTCAGTTCCTGGAATTTTTAACAACCTTCCCGTCATCATGGCACGCATTTTTACTTGCGTGTCTTTATCAGACATCATCTCAATATAATTGGTAGCGAATGATTTGTCTCCGGCTTTGTAAAGAGACTCACTTAACCAAAGGGCCATCGTACGCATACGAGGATTGGAATCTTTCATCAAGCCTTTCACCAAAGGAGATTCTAAGGCACCGATTCCTTCTAATGCCCAAAGCGCATGAAATTTGGTCAGAATGTTGTCACTGGAATTAACGAGGCTCACCAATGCAGGGGCTACAGATTTATCTCGTCGTTGTACCAAAATCTGCTGCGCCATATCACGCCACCAGCCGTTTGGATGTTTCAGGTGCTCCAACAATTCGGCAGAGGTTTGCTCATACATCCGGGGTTGCGTTTTGTCGCGGTCAAGATCTTTGTGCGCTAATCGCCAAATCCTCCCCAGGCCTACTACTTTATCCAACTGGTATTGTTCTATTTTCGCCCGTAAGTAAGAGCCCACAGGAGTCCACTCCCCTTCCTGGATAATGCCGTGATACATGTCTACGATATACATGGTTCCATCCGGGGCTGTCGCCATATCAACAGGTCTGAACAGCGGGTCCGTGGAACGAATAAATTCAGATTTATCCTCCTGGTAAACATTGTGCAGCGTGGTCAGTCCTTCTTTTACTTCCGCATTAACTTGTCTGACGATGCGGGCCACAGGCTCACCATAAAAATACTGACCGGCCAACTCTTTGGGTAGACGGTGACCGCGAAATACATCGTTTCCAGATGCGCCTGTAACCCGGTTAACACTTCCTTCAGGCATTCGTACCGCTGCCATTCCCTCCTGCATATCCCCCACTAGAACCGGAGCGCCCCAAGGCACCGTAAAACCTTCCGCAAAACTATTTTCTACGATATAATCCCCATAATGAATCGGAAACTGAAAGTAAGAGGGCACTCCGTTGGAGCCACCTTGAAACCAAAGTTTTCCATCGTCGTCGTGTGTTATTCCCCACTGTGCGTAATTTGAGCCAGTTGATTCCCGAATAACTCCTTGGGGTGTTTCCCGGACACGGAAGGGATTGACCGTACTGTATAACCAGTTGTCCATTCCCCAATACAAAAATGCTTGCTGGTGTTCTACATTCCCAGCACGGCCAAAATTGTCGGTGAAGAATTCTTTCTTATCCGCACGTCCGTCATTATCAGTGTCGGTGTACTTATAAACGATATCGGCATTGGATTCCATCGTAAGCACACTGTTAGGCCCGACAGGCAATACAAAGCGTGGAAATATCAAACTGTCCACAAACATTCCACCTTTTTCGTATACTCCATCATTATCGAGATCTTCCCATCTGGAAATTCCACTTACGGGTTCCAATGTTCCTTTCGAGTCGGCGGTAAGCATGTATGAGCGTAACTCCAGGATATACATTCTGCCATTGCCATCAAATGTGATAGCAGCCGGTTGTTGAATTTTAGGTTCCGTTAAAACCGGCTCCAAGTTATAGCCGTCGGGAAGTAAAAACTTCTCCTGTTGTTCCTTTACAGGTAAAGGAAGCACGGGTGGCTTGGGTTTCAAATCTATTCCCTTCCAATACTCACTTGTTGTATCTGCATCTGCCGGCAATGCCACGACAGGCCAATTCTCCTTTTCCTTCGTAGGTTGCCCACATGAAAAAAGTAAAATGCCAACAAAATAAAATGCAACGATACCGGGGATTGATTTTATTATTTTCATAAGGTCAGAATTCGGATACAAAATACTATGTCCATTGATAATATGATAAGAAGAATGCTGATTCCCTAAAATTGACTGATTACCGGCTAGATTTTGGTATGAAGTATCTTTAACATCAGAAAGCAATTACCAGATTCCTAGGATTGAGCCCTTTTGGAAGTTGGCGCAACAGCCGTTTCTATTTTCGAAGCCTGTTTTGTGTACCTTATTCGAAAGCTGTATTATTGGAGGCATTTCTCGTCTGCCGAAAAGCGGGATGAATGCAGAGGTTATTTTATTCCATAAATGAGCACGTCAAAAAAGAAAGTTGTTGCTATAAAGGTTGGTTCTAATGTTATTACCAATAAACAAGGATTACCTGATGAGCAGGTTATTGTCAATATTTCAAACCAAATAAAGACCTTAAAAGAAGAGGGTTATCAAGTTCTGTTGATTTCTTCTGGGGCGGTTGCTGCCGGAAAAAGCTTGTATCAATTCGCAAAAAAAACAGATACCATTGTTCAGCGTCAGGTGCTTGCGTCCATCGGACAAGTTAAGCTCATTTCTCTCTATAAAGATATCTTTGATAAGCAAGACATGCTCTGCTCCCAGGTGCTGGTGACCAAAGAGGATTTTAAAAGCCGCTCGCATTATCTCAACATGCAGAATTGTTTATCCGCTTTGCTAAGCAACAAAATAGTGCCGATCATCAACGAAAATGACGTCGTTTCTGTAACCGAACTGATGTTTACAGATAACGACGAGTTGGCGGGATTGGTAAGCGCGATGATGAATACAGACATTCTGATTATTCTGACGAATGTTGACGGAGTTTATGATGGCGATCCGGAATTGCCAGGAACGAACCTGTTAGCCGTGTACGATTCAAAAAAAATCAATCTTCAGGAGATAGCGATTAGTAAAAAATCGGGATTTGGGCGAGGCGGGATCCTGACAAAATGCCAAACTTCGGAAAAAATAGCCAGCATGGGGATCCCCGTTCACATCGCCAACGGGCGGACGGAAAATATTATTCTTCGTATTTTGAAAAACGAAGAAATTGGAACGCGTTTTCCTGTGAAGAAAATAACTTCCAGTTTTAAAAAATACATGGCACACGCGTATGAAGAGCCCAAGGGAAAAGTAGTGATCAACCAAGGGGCAAAAGAGGTTTTACATTCTTCCAAGGCCCATAGCTTGCTGCCGGTTGGCATAACGCGTGTCATCGGTACTTTTAAAAAAGGCGATATCATCCGTATTGTTGATGAGAAAGATCAGGAAATCGGGTTGGGATTAGCTCGGTACGGTTATAAAAAAGCCAAGGCTGTCACGGGACTCAAAAACCAAACGCCGATAATCCACTACGATCATTTATATTTACACTAACAGATAGATCATCGTGTTAGAAAGTATATTTAAATCCGTACAGGAAGCCAGTCGTAAATTAGCGTTGCTAAAAGAGGATACTGTAAATCAGATATTAACTTCTTTAGCTGACAAGGCAGAAAAAAATATCGCTCGCATCATCAAAGAAAATCAGAAAGATCTGGATCGCATGGCTGAGAGTGATCCGAAATACGACCGGCTAAAATTAACCGAACAACGCATCAAAGATGTTACAAACGACTTGCGGAACGTTTCCAAACTGCCAACTCCGTTGGGAATTTCGTTGGAGAAACGAAATCTGCCTAGCGGCCTTTCCCTTGAAAAAATAACGGTTCCATTAGGCGTCATTGGGATCATCTATGAATCGAGACCGAACGTGACTTTCGATGTTTTTTCATTGTGTTTAAAATCCGGAAATGCTTGCATATTGAAGGGAGGCAGCGACGCGGAGTATTCCAATAAGCTGATCGTCGGCCTCATTAAGGAAACACTTTTTGAACACAGAGTAAATCCTCAAGTCATAGAATTGCTTCCCTCCGATCGATCGGCGACACATGAGCTTTTAAATGCAGTAGGGTATGTTGATATTATTATTCCCCGAGGTAGCCAAGGCTTGATCGATTACGTGAGGGATAATTCGAAAGTCCCTGTTATTGAGACAGGCGCTGGAATCGTGCACACGTATTTTGATCTCAGCGGTGATACGAAGCAAGGAGCCGATATTATTTTTAATTCAAAGACCAGGCGGGTAAGCGTTTGCAATGCGTTAGACTGTCTTATAATTCATCAGGGGAGGTTAAACGATTTGCCTTCGTTAACCAAAAGATTATCGGAAAAAAATGTAATAATATATGCAGATGAGAGAGCGTTCGTCACGTTGCGCGGACATTATCCAGAGACATTGCTAGAAATTGCCGAAGAAAAACATTTTGGTACTGAATTTTTAGACTATAAGATGAGTGTTAAAACAGTTTCGAGCATAGACCATGCGTTAGACCATATCCATATTCACGGTTCCAAACACAGCGAAGCCATTGTCGCAACAGATGAAAATGCGATTGATCTGTTCTTAAAAAATGTCGATGCCGCGGCAGTATATGCAAACGCCTCTACGGCTTTTACAGATGGGGCACAATTCGGTCTGGGTGCAGAGATCGGGATCAGTACCCAAAAATTACACGCCCGTGGTCCGATGGCCTTGCGCGAAATGACTTCATATAAGTGGTTGATCAAAGGGAATGGCACGATAAGAACCCCATAACCTTCTTTTGAGAAATCTGAGAATGATGAATGACCCAGTCATTCATTCAGCTTCACATTCGCTTTTTAACGTATTTGTTACCGTAGTTATGGATAAGCATCATTGTAATCAAAATCGAATGGAAATGTTATATCCTTTCATTTAGGACTGACATGCGTTTCTAAAATTACGTCAACCTCGTTTTTTGAAAAGCCTAGTTTTCCGCCAACCACTTGAATGAGTTCCAGCTCAGCCGGTGCAAAATGACCATCAACCAAAGCGAGATTAATCATCTGCTCCAGTTGTTTTTCCCGCTCTTCCGTGTTTTGGGGAATCAAATAAGTGTATTCGTTGGCGTGGTTAAGCATAACGTTCAGCCTATCTAAATCCAAGCCCTGCTCGAATGCAATCTTAGCCAACGCTACTCTTTCAACCTCTTCAATTTTTCCGTCGATAGCGGACAATGAAACAAGGTTTCTGAAATGTTTTAGGGCAACTAAATTCAAAAGAAATATGGTTTAGGTTTAAAAAAATTGGATTTAAGTCCAAGTGAAAATAATCCTTTTTTTGCAAAAAACCATTCTTCAGATAAAGAAGAAGCAGATAGTGCATCAGTTACTGCGTCAGGCTATTAAACTCTCTTTAACGGATAACAATTAAAATCCCTTTTTTAACGGCTAACGTATCGTGAATCTTTATGATATAGAAAAAAGGACCTTCTATTATACTTCCGCCCTTTACACGGCCGTCCCATCCTTGTTCAGGATCATTCGAAGCATATAACGGCACCCCTGATCTATCAAATACCTGAATCGAAACGTCCTTGAATTGTTTTAGATCCTGAACGACCCATGTATCATTCACCCCATCGCCATCGGGTGAGAATGTGGTGGGTATTTGAATATCCCCGGAATTAGATTCTATTTTTTCAAGATAGAAGATTCCCTCGATGAAATTTCCATGAGGATCCGTACTTTTAACACGAATAGAAAACGATGTAGCGTCTGAAATAGTTTGAATGCTTATGACGTAAAGTTTATTGTCCTCCAACCTAAACAGATTATTGTTTCCGTCGCCCTCACCGTTTACCAACGTGTAGGTGTGATCCATATCATCCGCATCGACAGTCACAAAGATTCCCAACGCCTCGTTCAGGGAGATCGAGGATTCAAAAGTAGTGGTACTAAATGATAGTTGTGTTGGTTTGAGATTGTCCACCGGAACCGGTACAGCAGTATTCGTGACCGAAACAGTAAAACTTTGATCAACTTCTTCGATACCATCGTTCACCCGCAGTGTGATCGGGTGTACGCCTACATCTTGTTTTTCAGGAATTCCGTTGAGGACTCCGGTATTGGTATTGAACGTTAGCCATGCAGGCTTTGTAACGGCCGCATAACGCAAAATATCTTTAGGATCTTCGTCCACAGCCGTAAGCACATAATTGTAATGGGCCCCCTCCTCTACTGAAATTTCTGCAACTGATATAATGGATGGTGGATCGTTCATATTGTTTACAGACAGCGTAAACGTTTGGTCGATCCCTACAATGCCATCGTGAACCTGCAACTTTATAACATGTGATCCGACATCGTCATTCGTGGGAGTACCATAAAGCAAACGTTCACTTGAATTAAAAATTAACCAGTCAGGCTTATTCACAACAACATAAGTTAAAGATTGATGTCGATCGCTGTCGATTGCTGTTATTGTGTATCGGTACTCTTTATCTTCATCAGCCGAGATTACAGGTAGGGACGTAATGACTGGAGTGTCATTGACGTTATGAACAACAACGGTAAAGCTCTGGTCTATCTTCACATGACCGTCATTTGCACGTAGTGTCACGTCATGCGATCCAACATCGCTGTTTGAAGGAACTCCGGTAAGCAAACCGGAAGTTTCATTGAATGTTAGCCAAGATGGTTTCACAGGTGCGGACAGCACGATGACATCCAAAGGATCGACATCAGCCACTGAAGTCGCATAAGTATACAGTGAATCTTCCTGCACATTGACGACAGCTTCAGAGGTTATAACAGGCGTGTCGTTTAAATTAACGACCGTTACAATGAAAATTTGGTCTACACTGACTGCACCATCATGAACACTCAAGGTTACAGGATAGACGCCAACATCACGATTAGTAGGCGTTCCATGAAGCACTTGCGTATCCTGATTAAATGTTAACCATGCGGGCTTTTCGGATGCAGAATACGATAATGTCGCTCCATCATCGATATCGGAGGCGACCAATTTATAGTGGTAAGTTGCATCCTGATTGACAACCGTAGGCGCAGTGGAATTTATTGTAGGCGAATCGTTCGTGTTCGTTACGGTGATTGAAAAATTTTGGTCTTTACTTGCGAGGCCATTGCTTACCCGTAGTGTAATCGAATGATTTCCCACGTCACTATTGGACGGTGTGCCGCTCAATACGTGCGTCGTTGGATTGAAACTTAGCCAGCTTGGTTTCAGCTGCGCAGAATAGATCAATGGACCTCCCGTTGGATCTGTAGCAGTAATCGTATAGTCGTATAACAGATCTTCTTTAACGTTTGTGATGGCTGTTGATGTAATAGTGGGTACGCGACTTTTTACGGTGAGAACGGCTGACTGTGACGCAAGCGAAGTAGTGCAAGATCCCGAAACAACACATCGGTATTGAAAACCATCTTTAGATAAGGGTACATCTGTAATTGTTAATGTGGCCGAGGATACGCCACCATACGTTGCGTTATTCGTTACATTAACAAAATCCGAACCCGTATTTTCCTGCCATTGGTAGGCAACGCCCGCTCCAGAAGCCTCAACGCGAAAGGATACATTTGTTCCTTCCAGAACGGAAGAATTAGTGGGATGAGATGTAACTGCAACATTCTCCTGTACGATCAGGTCGGCGGATGTAGAAGTACTGGCGCATATTCCAGTAACTACACAGCGATACTTGTAATTATGGAATGCTGGCGAAATTTCGGTGATGGAGAGCGTCCTGCTTGTAACATTACCAAAGGCTCCGCCATTACTTAAGTTTGTAAATCCGTTTCCTGAGTTCTGTTGCCATTGATAAGTTAGTCCTGACCCAGCAGCGGTGACACTAAAGGTAGTGCTACCATCAGCGCAAACTAAAACATTTTCAGGATTTGATTCAATCGTCGGTACTTCTTGTATCACCAACGGTGCTGCGGAAGAAGTAAGCGTACATGAAGTTGTGACGAGACATCGATATTGATATCCGTTCATATTGGCTGTCGTGCCTGTAATAGTTAGCGATGACGTTGCTGCCTGACTGTAGACGCCACCATTGATAACATCGATAAAACCATTTCCCTGATTTACTTGCCATTTAAAAGTAGCACCTGAATTTGCGGCCACGTTAAAGGATGTACTGCTACCCTTACACACCACTGCGCTAACAGGCTGAAGGGTTATGGATGGATAGGTATTCACAACAATAGCTTTTGTGACCGTGTGACTTGTACAAAAGGTAGAAGTTGTAAGCTTGACATTATAGCTTCCAGCCGATGCATATGTCTTGGTGGGATTTGCGACAGTGGAAGTTGTGCCATCTCCAAAATTCCAAAGATGACTCATAAGGGCACCATCCGAAACCGATGAAGTGCTAGTAAAAGAAATGGGTGACTTTACACAAGTAGGTGTGGGTTGAAAAGTAAAAGCTGCAACAGGTGTGGACGTATTACTTACAACAATGGTGTAATCCTCGATCTCTCCATCGCCTAGCGATGCACAAGCTCCGGATGGTTGCTGTGCATACTGCATAAAAACCCGCATCATAGAGCAACCG
>CAZAHL010000129.1:0-18516 GCA_964484845.1 uncultured Chryseolinea sp.
ATTCAGTACTGCTTTTTCTCTTCCAGCTTCTGGATTAGCAACCTAATTTTATCTTAGGTCTGGTTGGGGCATGTGCGGATAAAATTCAGTTGCGTTTCCAGAAGCGCGTCCCGCCGGCCGGGGAGCCAAGGCCTTTGGAAAGCGTGTACAGTATCTGCTAAAAGATAGAGACAACCGCATGCAGTTGCTTGAATAAGACTAAATTCGAAAGGAAATTAAAATTGGATTATCCCGCATACTGGGGTATTACGTATTTTAAGATTAACGTCAACTTTGTAGGGTGTATCGTATGCGCAGGGTGTATTGTTTAGTCTTTGTAATCAGCCTTTTTACTACTATTATAAAGGCACAAAGTCATTTTTATACTACTCAAAATTATGCGGTCCAAAATGGCCTCCCTCAATCGCAAGTTTTGGGGTTGGTAGAAGACAGAAATGGGTATTTATGGGTAGGTACCCAAGGTGGAGGATTAGCACGCTTTGATGGTCGCGAATTTAAAGTTTACACCACCCTCGACGGATTATTAACCAATCACGTTACCGGCCTTAAAATAGATTCCCGTGATAATCTATGGATTCTTCACCCAAGAGGTGCGACAAAATTTGACGGTCTGCATTTTAAAAAGTTTCAGTCCGCCCAGCCGGCTTCTCTTTCCGCAACAGAAACGTGGCGAATGTTTGAAGTAAGGGACACGATGTTTGTTCTGTCGGGCGGCAGTAAGATCAGCAAAATACACAATGACTCTATCTATTACTGGGAGAGGTCAGCGCCTGTAAATCACGAAATACGAAGGATGCATGTGAGTCCGAAAGGGGAGGCGTGTTTTTATTTAGCCGATGGATCTTTCCTAATCAGACAAGAAAATGATACCATAGTTATTGCTCCGGATATAAAGCTAGAGCATCCTTTTAACTTTTTTAACTATAAGGGAGACGTACTTTTCCGTACGAAGGATGGAGTCTATAAACTGGACATCATCAATAAAAATATTTCAAAGATGCCGTGGAGTACCGACAACTTCGTTGTGTTCTATGACGAGCGAGAGAATGTTTTCTGGACCGGACGCGCCGATGGATTGTTAAAAGAAAAAATTACAAGCTCTGATGGAAAAAGCGAATTGATCATAAAGGATATAGAGGCCACCCATGTTTTGGTCGATTCGGAAGGGAACACCTGGATAGCAACAAACGGAAACGGCTTATATAAATATTTCATCCAGGATTTTCAACGATTTGATGCTGATGATATCAGGGGGGTCATGGCCATCGAAAAAGATAAGGATGATGCTGTGTGGGTTGGTACCATGTATAAAGGTCTTTGGAAACTTCAAGATGGTAAGATCACTCCGTATGTGGACGGGAAAAATGCGTATCGGAATATGATCACCAGTGTGAAGGAATCTCCGAAAGGCGAAGTGTGGGTAGGATCAGGTAATGGGTTGGGGCAATACAATAAAAAAACAGATTCTTTCCGCTGGTTTTTGCGCGAGGATGGCCTGCCTGGTACGTTTGTCGGCAGCCTGGATTTTGATGATAAAGGACTGTGGTTTGGAACCGGCAACGGTCTTGGTTATTATGACGGTAAGTCGTTTAAAAGCTATACGACGAAAGATGGACTAAGCACGAATAAAATCTCGATTCTGTATTATTCAAGAAAGTTAAAAACATTGTTTATCGCGACCGAGGCTGGATTTCATACCTTAAAAAATGGTAAGATAGACTTAATGCCGTTGCCTGAATTGGTTAATACTTCAATTCTGACGATTCAACCTTATAAAGATTCACTTCTTGTTATGGGTACTGCAGGTGCTGGTATAGTGTTACTAGACCCACAAACAAATCGGCGTACACTGATAACAACACGTGAAGGTCTCGCTTCTGACTTTATTTATTTCGTCACTGCAGATGAGAAAAATTATTTGTGGATTGGGTCAGAAAAAGGCATTAACCGGATTATGCTGGATAGCAAACTGAACATAGTTGAAAACATTCACTTCAATTATGATAATGGACTATCTGGTGTTGAAACCAACCAGAATGCATTTTATATAAGTGCGAAAAAAAAATATTTCGGCTTAGTAGATGGACTTTACGAATTCAATGAACGCTTAGATGCGCAGCCGAATTCGTTCAATGTTCATCTGACGGATGTCCAGATTCTGTACGGCGAATATTCGCCCCGCCAATACGCAGATAGCACCTATGGTTTTTTTAGAATTCCCTACCAGCCTTTGCTACCGCCGGATAAAAATCACGTTACGTTTTGTTTCAACCGGGTAGATAAACGATATTCTAAGTCTGTTAAGTATAAATATCTTCTTGAAAATTTTGATAAAACTTGGTCTCAGCCTTCTTCTATAAACTCAGTTACGTATAGCAATTTACCCCCGGGTGAATATATTTTCCGGGTGATGGGAACGAATACCAAGGGAAGCTGGGGACATACTCAATTAGCGTACTCCTTTACAATTAAAACTCCACTTTATAGGACTACTGCTTTCATAATATCTATGTTTATTCTTGCCGGCGGCCTTATCACGCTTATTCTATATGTAAGAGTGAAACAGCGGATTAACCGGGCGATGATGATGGAGCGGATCAGGCAGAAGGAACAGGAAACTTTGCGCAAGGAAATTGCGCGCGATTTTCACGACGAGATGGGCAATCAGCTTACGCGCATTATTAATTATGTTAGTCTTTTAAAGCTAAGCGGGAATGGCCATTATGCTGAAAGCAATGGTACTGATTTATATACGAAGGTCGAAGACTCCGCAAAATACCTCTATAACGGCACCCGGGATTTTATTTGGTCTATTGATCCGGTGAATGATGAGTTATCAAAATTGTTTATTTATATCCGGGATTTTGGAGAAAAATTATTTGAAGAGAAAAACATAAATTTTCGTGCCTTTAATGAGTTGAAGGAGAAAATTAAATTACCCTACGGATTTTGCCGGGAGGCCAATCTGATTTTTAAAGAAGCTATGACGAATGCCTTCAAATATTCTGAGGCAAAAAACGTGTCATTGACGCTGAAGCGTGATGAAGGCGATGGTTTTATTATGAGTCTTGAGGACGATGGTATCGGTTTTTATACCGGTGATGTACAAAAATCCAATGGTCTTCAAAATATTCGTGAAAGAGCTGATAGAATAAGCGCTGACCTACGTATACAGAGTGAGAAAACTCTTGGAACCAAAATTATCTTAAACTTTAAAATCACTAAAACATTAAAATATGGCCTTGCCTTTTAAAAAACGGGTTATGATCGTAGAGGATGATCAGGAAATTCGAAACAGCTTTAGTTTGATTGTAAACAGTTCTCAAAAGTTTATGGTCGTAAATGCGCATGCCAATTGCGAAGATGCCATCGCAACCCTTCATCGTGATAAGCCTGAGATTGTGTTGATGGATATTGAATTACCCGGAATGAATGGGATACACGGCACCAAAATAATCAAGGACAAAAGTCCTCATACCGATATTATTATGGTGTCTGTATACGAAGACAGTGAGCTTGTTTTCGAAGCATTAAAAGCAGGAGCTTCCGGATATATCACCAAGAGTGCCAACTATATGGAGCTTTTATCAGCGCTGGATGAAATCGTTAAAGGCGGAGCGCCTATGAGCAGCCGGATAGCCCGCATGGTGATCGATAATTTCCATGTTAATCCGAATTCTCCGCTGACTAAACGAGAAACAGAAATTTTGCAACTTATATCCGAAGGGAAGACTTATACCCAGATTTCCGAAGAGCTTTTTATCTCCAAGGAAACCGCCAAGACACATATTAAGAATATATATTCCAAGCTTCAGGTCAATAGTAAGTCTGAAGCGATCGCAAAAGCTAATCTTGAAAAGCTGATTTAAATTCGTGTAGGCTTACCGATAGCTAAAAAAGGTAGAACTACCGACGTCGGAGATGATTTGTCGATTTATTTTAAAATTCATCCGATATGGGTGACTAAAGATTCAACTAAAGATTTTACATTTACTCAATAATCCTTCACTCAAACGAGTAGATTTTCTTCATAAGTTTAGGTTAATGAAAAATTTTCTCTGAAGGATTTGCCCCCTAGATGAGGGGGCTTTTTTTATTTTATATGAATCCTGCCCAACAAAATAGCAAAGCTCAATAAAGCTTATTCTTCAAACAATTGTGAATCGTCAATCGCTTCCTCATCGAGGCTCGCCCACGACAAACTAAACGCTAAAAATTAAATTATGACCCAATTAGCGGTAACGCTATCAAATTAATATACCATTTATTAAGTGATTCTTTTAGCAGGTGCTTTTGGGATTTTTGAATAACATCCTGTCAAGTGTTAGGATGGATAAGAAAAACTCAAAAAAACCTCAAACACATGAAGAAGATTTTACTAATGAGTGTCTTTTGTCTGGTACACGTCAGTGTAGTCTGGGCACAGGAGCGAACGGTTACAGGCAAAGTAACCGCAGCAGAAGATGGCGCGCCTTTACCAGGTGTTAATGTTGTATTAAAAGGGACTTCCGTTGGTACCGTTACCAATACTGAAGGAATCTACACCCTTAATGTTCCGGGTGCCGGCGGTACCCTCATTTTCTCTTTTATCGGACTTGCTTCACAGGAAATGGAAGTTGGTGCACGAACAACCATAGATATTCAAATGGCTCAGGATGTTCAACAATTGGGAGAAGTTGTAGTAACGGCGGTGGGCATTCAAAGGGAGCGTAAGGCCTTGGGGTATTCGGTAGAAACTGTTAGCGGAGACAAAGTACAGCAAGTATCAGAGCCGGATCCCTTACGGGCTTTAACAGGAAAAGTACCGGGTTTAAATATCATTTCTTCGAGTGGCGCTCCGGGTAGCTCAACACGTATAACCATACGCGGTAATTCCTCTATGCTAAATAACAACCAACCACTTTTTGTTGTGGATGGCATACCCTACAATAATGATTTTGTTACAACCGAAGGTGTTAACTCCAATACAGGAGGTCTTACAGCGGGTGGCGCCTTTTCAAGCAGAATCTCTGATCTCGATCCCAACGATATTAAATCCATGTCTGTATTGAAAGGCGCAACAGCCGCTGCGTTGTATGGGGCTCGTGCCGCGAACGGCGTAATTGTAATCACTACCAAATCCGGATCTGCGGCTGCGTCTCGCAAAGGGCTTGAAGTAACTTATAGTTCTACGTACGGTATTGAGAAAATAGCCAACATCCCTAATTTTCAAAACACATACGGTACGGGATCTAATTTTGGATATCAACAGGCCAATGGTTCCTGGGGTGCGCCGTTTATCGGAACACGTCCCTATGCCGATCTCGATTCAATACCACATTGGTATGCGGGCAGACCCGGGATGGGTACATTTGATAGAGTACGTGTTCCATATCGGGCTTATCCTAATAATGTAAAAGATTTCTTCGAAACAGGAAGGATCTTTGAAAACTCTGTTTCCATAACTGGTGGAAATGAAAAGTCGGTTATTTCGGTTACTTTATCCCAGCTCAATCAGCAAGGATTTGTTCCAGAGACGGAATTTTTACGCCACAATCTAAGTGTTGGAGGAAAGACTACACTCAGCAATGGTTTGGTCGTTGGTGGAAATTTAGCTTACACCAGGTCCAATCAAAGCGGCGTTTTAAGCGGAGCGCCATCGGCTACTTCAGGAGATCCATCAGCCTTTGCACGCACGATGTATTTTGGCAGGAACTGGGATGTACAGGGTCAGCCTTTTCAAAATCCGGTAGATATGGGAAGTGAGTTCTTCATCGGCAGAAATACGGCAAACAATCCGTATTGGTCGGTAAAGAATTCTGGTATACGTTCTCGGGTTGATCGATATGTTGCAGCCTTCAACCTGGCCTATGATTTCAATGACTGGCTGAATTTTTCTTATAAAATAGGTATCAACGGATTTGGTCAAAGTCAATATGAATTTCAAAGGCCAAACGGTGCTGGTAATCCGTTAGGTACTATGACCACCGTGGATGTTTTTACAGATGAAATAAATTCAGATCTTATTTTTACAGCTTCGCATGATATAAACGAAGATTTTTCTTTGCGTGCGCTGGTCGGTTGGAACGTCAATCAAAGGACGACCAAACTGAGATCTTTAAATGGTGTGGGTTACGTGGTATTCAACATTGATGACTTAACCAATTTAAACGACGTAACTCCCAATTCTAACAGCGGATATTCCAGAAGAAGACTTTATGGGTTTTATGGCGATGTAAACCTGGGATATAAAGACTGGGCTTTCTTAACGCTAACCGCCCGGAATGATTGGACATCCACGCTACCCATTAAGAACAGGAGCTTTTTCTATCCTGCAGTTAATGCCTCGGTTATTTTGAATGAGGCCCTGGACCTTTCTGCCAGTGTTTTTAACATGATTAAAATAAGAGCAGGATGGGCTTCCGTTGGAAATGATACAAATCCCTATTTGCTAAACAATGTATTTATCGTAAATGATTTCGACGACGTTACACTCAGCGCAGCGGGAAGACCTTTTACGCCTGCAGGCGGTCCTGCTGCTGGTTCTACAGTTCCAACCTCTGGGTTAAACGCGGTAGCTACTGACCCTAATCTAAAGCCTGAGCGAACCACCGAAATTGAAGGCGGTGTGGATCTTCGGTTTTGGAATGACAGAGTTGGAATAAGTGCTACCGTATACAGCAAAGAATCAACGGATCAGATTGCACAAATATCCCTGCCGCAAGAAACAGGGTTTCAAGAACAACTCACAAATTTTGGTACTGTAACGAATAAAGGCGTTGAGATCGGCGTGGACTTGACACCGATAAAGACCAGCAATGGGTTCGTGTGGACCATTTTTGGATCTTTTACAAAAAACAAAAATCTTATTAAAGAACTTAGAGAGGGTGTCAGTGAAATCCAGTTCGGTTCAGGTTTTGGCGGATCCGTTGGAACGGTACACCGGCCAGGCCAGCCCTACGGAATCCTTACTGGTACTGTAGATGTAAGAGATGACGAAGGCAACTTGCTTATTGATCCCGCGAACGGACAATTTATACAAGCCCTCGACCCGGACATTATCGGTGATCCAAATCCTGAGTTTATTTTAGGAATTACAAACACCATTTCGTTTAAAGGATTTACACTTTCTGCTCTTTGGGATCTGAGAAAGGACGGTGATATTTTCTCCACAACAGCGAATTCAGTCTTAGGTCGCGGAGTACTTGCTTACCAGGCTGATCGTGAAGAAAACGCTATTCTACGCGGAGTTTATGGTGACCCTACTACCTTCGTGCCGTTCCTGGATGATGCTGGAAACAAAATTCCAAATCAAACGGTGATCGAAGTCAACTCACTTTACTTCGGCGAAACTTTTGCAGTTAACGCAGCAGATGAATGGTCGGTGTTTGATGCAACCACGTATCGCCTACGTGAAGTTTCCCTGTCGTACACATTTCCAAAAACAATTTTTGAACGCTCTCCCTTTGGTTCTATTAGTTTGGGACTAACCGGCAGAAACTTGTGGAACTACTCGCCCAATTTTCCGAAGGATTTAAACTACGATCCGGAAACAAATCAATTTGGCGCTAGAAACGCACAGGGGATTGAGTACAGTACAACTCCTTCGGCCAGACGTTTTGCCGTGACACTAAGGGCGACTTTTTAAACATAAAATTCTGATCTTATGAAATTTAAACTATATAAAATATTGCTCGCATTTGCCTGCATTGGATTGCTAAGCTGTGAAAAAGATTTTCTAGATATAAATGACGATCCTAACAACCCGCTGGACGTACCTATGGAGTTGCTACTGCCCTCCACACAACTGGATTTGGCCGGAGCATTGGGTACAAATGGTGGTGGCTTATCGGATATCACCAGTACCTATATGCACCAATGGGTTCAACGCGGTAATACGATTAATGATTATGCAATACAAGGGAGTGACTTTGGAGTAACAGCACCCTGGTTGATACTGTACACTCGAACGTTGTCCGATATTGAAATAATCATAGAGAAAGGTACCAATTTACAAGCCCATCCTTATGTCGGTATAGCACAGATTATGAAAGCTTATACGTATAGCTTAATGGTTGATGTGTGGGGAGATGTCCCGTTTACACAAGCGCATCAGGCAAATAACCTTTTGCCAGAGTATGATAATGGAGAAGACATCTATCCTCAACTTTTTGACTTGCTCGACGAGGGCATAGAAAATGTTGGAAAAGAATCGCTTTTCGAAGTTGGAAATGATGACCTTTTTTATGGAGGTGATCCGGATCTCTGGGTAAGATTTGCCAATTCAGTAAAATTGAAAATGTATAATCAAATAAGAGAAGTACAGGACGTTTCTGCTGAAGTCAACGCATTATTAGGCGAAGGCAATCTGATCAGCGACGGGTCGGAAGATTTTCAGATGGCATACGGCGTAAGTGCGGGTCCCGATAACCGAAATCCGGGGTATGTACAGGAATGGAATGCAGGAAATGCCAATTTCAACATTAGTCCTTTTTTTTATGAGACTATGGCAAACCTTAACACATTCAACCACCGGAATTATGGTGGAGACATTAATGTTGAGGATCCCCGTATTCCTTATTATTTCTATAATCAACTGGCGGAAGTTAGTGCCGATGACTCGCCTGAGAATCCCTGCAGTTATTGCTATGGATATGTGGATCCTGCGTCCGAAGAATTTGTGACCGTACTTCCAGAATTAGAAGGAACGGGAATGGTTTCAATTTATACTTTTTCATTTACCATCGACCCGAATGAAGGATTTGATCAAGGTGCGTCACAGACAGTGTCTGGACTATACCCGTTGGGTGGAGATTATGATGATGGAAACGGCGGTGCTGCTTCTTTTGACAGCGGCAACCCTCAAGTGCCACAACGATTGCTAACTCACTATGCGATTAAGTTCACGGAAGCCGAATTATATCTGACAGGTAGCGCCACAGGGGATCATAGAGTAGCATTTGAAGAGGGAATACGCTCGGCATTTGATAAAGTCAATGAAATCGCTGGAAGTGTAGACGTACCGTTAATTTCAGATCAGGATATTGATGGATATGTTGAGGCGGTGCTTACCGACTATGATGCTGATGATGATGAAGGGAAACTTGAACACATTATGACGCAAAAATGGATCGCTAGTTTTGGATTTGGAGTAGATATGTTCACCGATTACAGAAGAACAGGCTTTCCAATATTGCACGATGGTAATACAGATAATGTAAGTTTTACAATTCGCGCAAGAGAGTTCCCTAATTCTTTTCCCTGGCCAACGGCTAACCTATCGGTGAATGGTAAAGCTCCGTCTCAAAAGATTGTGACAAGTGAAGAAGCTAAACCATTTTGGATGAATTGATAATCCTTTAAAAAAACATTATGAAACACATATTATTTTTATTTTTAATCTGCACGTTGGTTTTCGGTATGTTCTCGTGCGAGGAGCAAGGGGAATTAGGACTTGATGAATCTGACAAAGCTTTTAATTTGAGGGTAGCCCCCGATAAAGCGACATTTGATATATCCGTGGGCGATCCTGAAATTAATTTTACAATGTATTCCGATACTAAGACCATTGACAGGGTCACCATCCTCGTTGAACTCGTACAATTTGGAAGCGATGGACCTACGCCTCGCGCAGTGCTAAAGGAAATCCCTGGAAATGTATTCAGCAATTCTCCTTCTTCTACTTTATCGATAAAGTTATCTGAATTTGCCAACGCTGTCGGCCTGACGGTCGATGATCTCGCCGGTGGAGATATTTTTACAATTTACAACCAGGTTAACATGGTTGATGGAAGAGTGTATCCTGATACTTTAAACCTGGGTGGGGACGACTTCATAAATGTAGAAAACAGCTTCTTTACGGCAGCCGGGACAACGAGCTTTACGGGCGTGCTGAATTTTCCTGTCTTGTGCCCATTCATTCCTTCCGACGCCGCGGGTACTTACGAAATAACCACAGACGAGGCGGAAGTTATTTTTGCAGCGAATCACGAACCAGAGATTATCGCGGGTCCGGGCCCGAGCCAAGTGACCATAAAAAACTTATTTGGTCACCCTGAAAGCTATGATGTTGTGGTAGACGTAAATCCCGTTACCGATGTAGCTACGGTTCGGAAGCAGGTGGCGTGGAACTCTGACAATTTTGGTTTTGGATTAGGGGAGGCCTCCATTGAAGGCGGTGGATTATATTTCTCATGCACGGGCTTTCTAACGCTCGATCTTGAACATTCCGTAGAAGCTTTTGCGTTTCAAGGGACTTATAAACTTGAACTCACAAAGAAGCCTTGACGATCATTCATGTTAGTCATTCTCCGGAATGCTAAAACTCGCAACGATAAGAGATTGCCCGACACGACGGCAATCTCTTTTTTTGTAACGGTGTTTGAACGAAACCACGTGATTTTGCATCTGTACGTGGCTTTATTCACCGTAAACTCCATTTTAAAGGATTCTATTTCCCATATAGTAGATGTAGGTTTTATTCGTTTTCTAAACAAAAAATCCTGCCCGGCTTGACGAAGTTGCTTGCCCATTTTGTGATTTTCTATGTTATTACGAACGCTTTTTAGCGCTGTCTTTTTTTTTGCGTCAATAGGCTGTTTTTCGCAGCAGAGTAACCTTGATAGTTTGGAGAATTTAGTAAAGGTTTCCGTTGCCGATACTTCTAAAGTTTTGCTTCTAAATCGCTTAGTAAACTCTCTAAGGGAAGGGGATAATAACAAAGCATTAAAGTACGCGCGCCAAGCAAAAGAGTTAGCAGAAACTCTGAACTATAGCCGAGGATTGGGATGGGCCTTGGAGAATCTTGGTTGGCTGCATTATAGGAAGGGCGACTATTCAAAAGCTTTTGAGCTTGCAACCGAGGCCCTGGCAATCAGTGAAACTTTTCAAGACTATTCAGCCATCGGAAGATGTTTAAATAGTATAGCTGCCATTAACTATGAACAAAAGCAATACGAACAGGCCATAGTTAATTTTAGAAAAGCGTTGCAAGCAGGAACCGTGAGTAACGATTTAACATCGGTTGCTCGTAGCTTGAATAATATAGCTATTACAATGCTTCAACTCGGTGAAATCGATTCGGCAAGAATTTATGCGGAAAGAGGATGGAAGGCAGGCGACAAGGCGAATAACTATTATCTCAAAGGGTTTGCGTTCCGCACGCTAGGGGATATTGACCTGCAACTTAATGCGCGCGATGCTGCTTTGCAAAACTTTGAGCAAGCTATCGCAATGGCCAACAAGGTTGAAAATAAATTTTTAGCGGTATCCACGTTACACCGTGTAGGCAATACGTATTTTTTATTGAATCAACCAGAGGTTGCCTTGAAATACACATTGGATGCCGTAGATATTGCCAGACAATATGGGTATCGGGACGAACTGGAGATCACATTGAAATTAGCCTCCGAAATTTATGCTTCAAAAAACGACATTGAACAAGCGTATGAATATCAACGAGCCTATGTTCAAGTGCATGATTCCTTGTACCTCCAGCGAAATAGCGAACAATTGGCCCTGATGCAAACGCGATTTGAATCGCAATTAAAAGAAGCGGAGATCGAACTACTGAAAAAAGATACTCTGCTCAAGCAACAAGAAATAAACAGCCAGGAACTGTGGATGTATTTTACAATTGGTTTATTATCGTTAGCCGCAATCCTCGTGTCTGTGTTGCTATACAGCAATTGGGTTAAAAGGAAAGCAAATAAATTATTGGGAATTAAAAACCAGGAAATACATGCTCAAGCTCAGCAATTGGGTGATCTTAACGTCACAAAAGATAAATTATTTTCCATCATCAGTCACGATGTCCGTGGACCGCTTGCCAGTTTACGAGGGTTAATAAACCTAGTCTTCCGGGGCCAGTTGTCTCAACAGGAATTTATAGACACATCCGTAAAGCTTCGGCAAAATTTAGATTCGGTTCAGGAAGATTTAGACAATCTTCTTCATTGGGCTCAATCCCAACTAAATGGGTTGCAAATGAATTTTGAGGTCCTGAAAATCCGGACTATTATAGACGATAAAATTACCTTGTTCAACGAAGCAGTTACGCGTAAAAATATCACCATCATAAACGACGTGCCAGCAAACCTGGAGGTTCTGGGCGATAGAAATCACCTTAGTCTTATTATTCGCAACCTATTGGCTAACGCAATTAAATTCAATCCCCGGGGTGGATTGATTCGAATTCAGGAGAAAATTGTTGGTGACCGGGTAGAAATATCCATCACCGATTCTGGCGTCGGAATTCAATCAGGCGATCTGACAAAATTGTTCAACGCTCAGACGCATTTTTCAAATCCTGGAACCGACCAGGAAAAAGGTGTTGGGCTTGGCCTTTTACTTACCAAAGAGTTTATCGAAAAAAGCGGAGGGTCTATATGGGTCACCAGCGAGGTCGGGAAAGGCTCAACCTTTACTTTTACAACTAAACATGCTCGTTCCAAAGAGGAAAAAACAATGAGCTCCTCGAATTAGATTTTATAGTAGCACCAATAACGCTAAAGTTTGATGCTACTCTATCCCTGAGATTCGTTTGGAACTAAGACTAAAAGGGAGGAGGGGTTTACTATAACGTGAAAAGTATTCTCGAAACCGCTTGGCTCCCCGTCGACGTGAAAGGGAACAGGCTTTGCCGTTTTGATGCTCAGCTCTTTCAATTTTAGGATTTCACAGAACCGTGATTTCTCCAGTGATCCAATCAAGAAAGAGTACATAAAATCCAATCGATATAAAGGCACTTTTTTCAAAATAGTAACGTGAAGCAACGCGTCGCAGAGCGATGCTGTTGGAGCGATTCGAGCATTGTTGCCATATTGCGAAGAATTAGCTAAAGCTACAATGAAAGGTTTCCTGGAAAATTGGTTGCCGGCTATCGTGAGGCTTGCATCAAATTCCGAAAACTTAAAGAATTCCTTAAGCGTCAAGTAACCGTAACCGAAAAGCCCGCGAATACTCTTAAGCCCAAATAGATTTGCCACATGACCATCGAAGCCAATGCCTGATACATTCAAAGACAATTTATCATTAATGGTAAACGTGTCTATACGTATGATTTTACTATCAAATAAATGGTCAATCGCTTCCGTTAAGTTTAGTGGAATACCAAGATGCCTGGCTAACCCGTTACCGGAACCTCGTGGAATAATACCCATGATGGTTCGAGAGTTTAGCAAACCTTGAGCAACTTCATTTATAGTGCCATCGCCGCCAACAGCGACAACATAATGAAAACCATTTGTTGATGCATCTTTCGCCAATGAAATTGCGTGCCCCCTGCTTTGTGTATATTCAATAGAGCATGCTAAGCCATGCTTATAGCAAGTATCCACCATGTGGCCTTCAACTGTACTCTGGAACCCTAAACCAGAGTATTTATTTATAATAAATAATACTTTCTTTTCTTCAACCACAGGTCAAGGTTACAAATTTTTTAGAATAACGATGTTAATTGAAGATGAAGGTTACAAAGAGGGTAAGAGGTAAGAGGTGAGAGGTGAGAGGTAAGTGGTAAAAGGTAATCAGTGATCCGGATCCGTATCCGTATCAGTATCAGTATCAGTAAGACGGTGCGCAAGTATTCCGAATACGGCCACCGATTACTTATCACCGATTACCACTTACTGATCACGCGTGGAGATGCAATCACGCACCTAATTTCTCCTGTATGTATTTCACGGCCTGGCCAAATGTCTGCATTTTTTCAGCGTCGTCGTCCGGGATGCGGATGTCAAAGGTTTGTTCAAACTCCATTACAATTTCAGCATAGTCGAGTGAATCTATTCCGAGGTCTTTAACAAAGTTTGCATCTGAGGTAATTTCTGATTCTGCAATGCCAAGTTTTTCAGTCAAAATTTTGGTGACTTTCTTCGGGATATCTTGCATACGGGGATTAACTATTTTGGTAAATGTATTAAATCCGTATTTGCCCCACAAGTGTTAAACGGGATTGAAAGTTTTGATATACATCTTGAAACTTAAAAACGCATAAAGAATTCGGTACCCTTTCCTACGGTTGACTTCACCGTTAGCGTACCCTGATGCTGCCGCATGATCTGCCGTGAGAGGCTAAGTCCGATGCCGGACCCTGTCTTCTTAGTAGTGAAGAATGGGATAAATACCTTCTCCATGGCTTCGGGATCAATTCCGGTACCCGTGTCTTTTATAGCAATAACAGCTCGTGATTTTTCATTGACAAATGCTTTGATTTCTATCTTCTTATCAGACTGATCTTCAAACGACTGAATGGCATTACGAATCAGATTGATCATCACCTGCTCAATCAGATTTTTGTCTGCTGCAATGGTCAGGTCTTCCGGATAAATGGATGTTATGAGTTCAATTTCCCGTTCGGTTAGGTCCCTCTTATGCAAAATGGTAAGTTCTTCGAACAGTTCACTGACATTGATTTGGACCGGCCGTGGTTTAGGTATGGCAGTAAGGCTCCTGAACTCTTTCACAAAATGAATAAGTCCTTCGCTTCGTTTGCTAATAGTTTGCAGTGAAAGATGAATGTCTGACAACTGATCTTTTGTTAAAGGTTGAGGGTTATCCTCTTTAACGTGTGGCTTCAACTCTTCTTCAATGATGCCTGCTAAGGAAGAAATAGGCGTCACTGAGTTCATAATTTCATGCGTTAAAACACGAACCAGGTTTTGCCACGCTTCCATTTCCTTTTCTTCAAGTTCGCTTTGAATATTTTGAATCGAGATGAGTTTTACATTCTCACCGCGCAGATTAAGCTCAATAGCGTAGACTGAAAGCTGGACAAGTTCTTCACCGATCTTTAAACGCACCAATTCCCTGCCCCCTGTTTTAAGTTTTATAAAAACGGTTACCAGTGTTTCACTTACTTCTTTCAGGTCGCTTAATTTTGCAGCACGGTTTATCTTTAAAAGTTTTCGCGCAGCACTGTTAAAAATTTCAATCGTTTCATCTTCCTTAAATACCATCAGTCCTATACCAACGTGCATGACAATATTTTTGAAGAAAAGAAATTCCGAATCTTTTTCTCTACGCGAACTCCTTAGCTTAAGCATAGCTTCATTCAATTCCTGATGAAGTCTTTTTACGCCCGGATCATCGCTTGCTGTTTTAAACGAATAGGAAAGGTCATCAAATTGAATGGAGTCAAGGAAGGAAGCAATATTTTCATTAGATCGGTCAAGGTATTCAATCAAAAGTTTAATCTGGTAGGCGCTTAGTCCTAAAAAGATAATAGCATACAGCCAGTCGACACGAGAGAATAAAAAAAAAGCAAATAGAAAAATGGAAGCAGCTAAAAATGCTATACGTGGAACGATTGGCGATCTCCAATTAAAGTCCATATTTTTCCATTCGGCGGTATAATGACGCCCTGGTCAGGCCTAGCTCGTCCGCAGCTTTTGAAATATTGCCATTGTGCATTTGTAGGGCTTTTGCAATCGCGGTGCGTTCCACTTCATCCAGGTTGAGTGTATTGTTGGCTGGACCTGACGATAAAGAGCGACTTAATAAAAAATCACTTTCCTGAAGGGTGCTCGAGTCAGTCATGATAACAGCGCGTTCGATGGCATGTTGTAATTCCCGAATGTTTCCCGGCCAGGCATACCGTTTCAAGCGATCCATTGCTTCGTCGGTAAGAAGCGTTACAGGCTTATGATATTTTTTTGCGTAGTGGTTTAAATAGTGTTGCGCCAAAAGGGGAATATCTTCAACCCGTTCATACAGTGACGGGACGCGAACTTCAACGGTATTGATACGGTATAAGAGATCCTGACGAAACGTTCCTTCCTGGACCATTTTATGCAATGGCATGTTGGTGGCGCAAATTAATCTGATATCGACTGGAAGAGATTGATTTGATCCTACCCGCGTTACCTGCCTTGATTGCAGCGCGCTGAGTAATTTGCCCTGTAAGCTTAACGTTAAATTGCCAATCTCATCCAAAAAGAGGGTTCCTCCATTGGCCAATTCAAATCGTCCTGGTCTATCCTCGCGCGCATCGGTGAAAGCACCTTTTTTATGTCCGAATAATTCACTTTCAAAAAGTGTTTCCGTGATCGCTCCCATGTCTACGGAGACAAAGCTGTTGTCTTTTCTCAGGGAACGGTGGTGAATGGCGCGGGCTATTAGTTCTTTTCCCGTCCCGTTTTCACCGAGAATCAAGACATTGGCATCTGTCTTGGCGACCTTATCTGTAAGATTAAATACTTCCTGGATGGCCTGACTTTTTCCAATGATCTCTGCAAAAGGTTTACTGATTTGTTCCTCCAGCATTTCTTTTGCTTTCTTTAACTTATCAACTTCTTTATATGATTGTTTGAGTCGAATGGCTGTAGCAATTGTGGCGATTAACTTTTCGTTTTGCCAAGGTTTCAGAATGAAATCGGTGGCGCCTTGTTTTAATGCGCGAACCGCCATCTCAACATCTCCGAAAGCGGTTATCAAGATTACAACAGAATTTGGATCGTGTTTAATAATTTCGTCGAGCCAAAAGAATCCTTCTTTACCGCTGGTGATATCCTTGCTGAAATTCATATCCAGGAGAATAACATCATAGGTATCATTATTAAGAAGGAAAGGAATTTTTTTAGGATTCTTTTCAATGATTACATGATGGCTTTGCTTTTTGAGTAACATCTTGGCTGCGAGGAGGACATCCTCATCATCGTCGATCATTAAAATTTTACCGCCTTCAGGATTCACTAGGTTTGAGATTTAGAGTAAGGAAATTAACTAGGGAAATTTGTGCCAAGGATTTAATCACGCTTTACAGCCTGAATTACCTTGTTAGCCGTTCTTTGCTGTACAAAGATGTTCAAAAGTGAACAGTTTTATGGCGTGTATTCGAAAAAATCTATGGTGGATCCACGAATTATAAAGCGTCTTTCATCTGTGAACAGGATGAATTTAAACGACTCATCAGCTAAGATTTCACGCGTTTCTGCGGAAAACAAGTTCAGGAAAGCAACCTTGCCGTTCACGGGATAGTACAACTCTTCTCCTAGAAAATTGAAGTAGGTGAGGCGAGGTGCTGAAACCGTTTTGATGTGTTTACCCATTCCGTTAAAAATGTGAATGCCTTTTTTTTTATCCAAGAGAAAAACAAAGCCTTGGTATTCTCGAAAGGTGACAATGGAAGAGACGTCGTTAAGGACCGTTGCTGGAAGCTCGACATCAACTAATAGGGAAGACGAGCGTGGATCTATTTTCTTAAGAGTTCGATCGGCTGCGTCGAGAATCCATACGTGGTGATCGCCCGACGAACAAACCAGCCACGGGTCGATAGCAAAAGCAGAGTCTATTTTGTAAGTAGTAGTTGTTTCGAACGACGGACTCATATAGTCGATCCTACGATCGTTCTTAAAGAAGGCAAACAACCGTGACCCATCCCGTGGTTCGAATAGGGTAGGGACCGGACGATTACTGTACGTTGACAAAACCTTACCATTGATATCAAACTTTTGAATCTCGCCACTTTTCATTACGATATATAATTCACCGGCCCGATCAACTGTAACATGAGTGATTTCAGCGCTAACCTGAATGGTGGTAATTTTCTTCTGAGCATGAGATGTTACACTTAGTATAACAAAGTAAAATAGGAACCTCATTAATCCGGTTTGAAAGTTTTTAAGACCACCTGTTTCCCATCGTAAACAGCGTATGTGTTAAAGTTAACCCATTCGCCTAAATTGATATACGTACTGTTCTCTCTAACTTTCAACTCCAGGGGTAGATGTCGATGGCCAAATATGTAGAAGTCGTAATGCTGTTCGTTTTCTATCTCGTTGCAATAAACCCACAGAAACTCACCTTCTTTTTCATTAAATTTTTCATCGTTTTTTGAACTTGTTATTCGACTTTTTTTAGACCAACGGGAAGCGATCCCAATACCAAGATTAGGATGCAGCCGGGCAAACAGCCATTGGCACAACTTGCTATCGAAAAACTTTTTCAAAAATTTATAGGTATGATCGCCTGGGCCTAAACCATCTCCGTGTCCAATTAATATTTTTTGATTTCCCACCTCCAGGGATTGAGGTTTTCGGTAGATAGGAATTCCCAGTTGCGTGGGGAAGTAATCAAACATCCACATATCGTGATTGCCTGTGAAGAAAATGATAGGAATCCCGGCGTCTCTCAGTTCAGCCAACTTACCTTGCAGCCTGATAAACCCTTTTGGAATAGTATGTTTGTATTCAAACCAGAAATCAAATATGTCGCCTAGCAGATAAATCGTATGGGCTTCGTGTCTAATACTCTCCAGCCATTTGACGATTAATTTTTCACGCACCAAGCTGGTGCTAAAATCAGGAACTCCAAGATGAAAATCGGAGGCAAAAAATATTTTTTTACCTTTTAGATCATGTATAGCCTCAATCATAAATAAAAAACTCAGGAGCGGTGACACCTGAGTTCAAAAATAAGATATATAAAGAATATATTAATTACGCATTTTCCGAAGGCTTATCGCCTTCTAAAGTAGGGGTAGGATCAACACCTGGCTGTTCATTTTCAAGCTTCTTCTTCTCATACTTACCGAGGCCG
>CAZAHL010000130.1:0-18460 GCA_964484845.1 uncultured Chryseolinea sp.
TTGACGGAAAGATAGGAACAACCAGATCCCTCACCGAAGGTGTCGGTTCAACACTATGTATCAGTTATTAATTTTTTATATTGACTTACTTTTTATTTTAACTGAGCAAAAAAAAATTAACAACTGATATATTCATCGTTGGCAGTAATGCTATTATGAAGATTCACACAATCACAGAATTGAATAAATGGTTGGAGGACAACTACTTCTTTGAAGATGGATACGTATTAAAGATTGAGGCGAATCCATTGAGAATAGAAGTGGGATATAATATTGGAGGTAACTACGAAGCAAACTCGGAAAGGACAATTCAGACATTCACACTGCAACCGAACAAGATCAAAGAATGGACGTGTCCAGACAATGGGGACTTTATTCCATCGGATGGCAATTGCATTGAAGGTATTGCGTCCATTGACTCGTTCCCTGATATAGGTTTGGTGTTTTCAACACCTTTGACTTTCAGGTTAGTTACTGACAGTATTACGGTCACAAAAAACGAAATCATAAAGGCGACCTTTAAACCTTGGGTGAGTGATAGCGAGATTTTTGTGACAAGCAGCTTGACAAATATTCCGAAACCTGAATACTGGAGAGATAAACTCAAAGAGCGCGGACATGATATTGTATTTAGATATTTTGGGAGCGAGGAAAAAACTTCTGACAAATTACCTTATCCTGACTATAGCGGTTATTATATTCAGACTAAGAATCGAATTGATAAAACAAATGAAGGAATATTCGTTGAACACTTGACCAAAAAAGAAAAATCAATTTCACTTCATTTTCAAAATAAGGATAAGGAATTAAATTCAATCTGGACCGACTTGACTATAATTCTTTCAGAATTGACGGACGCCATTATAAGTTCGGGTAATTGTAAATTCAACGGACTAGAATGGAGACTCTATCTGAAAAAGAGAGCGATGTAATAGCACTACTGCCAACATAGGTATAATGCATATGCTGGTTCATTTGTTAACTCAGTTTCTACACATAACTTTATTCAGCAACGGTTGAGATTTGGGTAGTATTTTTAACGCATCATACCAAGACGTTAGCAACAATGCAGCCTCTACGTAGCAATGCCTAGATGACGAATAAACGCACTGATACTTCAGACTTTAGAAATCGAAACCTTCAATTGTGTGACAAACAATAGAGCAAATAGAAGATGAGTATTTTATTTTATATAGTGAATGGACTAGTGATTCCACCTGCCATGTTCTTTGCGGGTAATTTTTATAAATTCAAAAGAGAAGAAATAAAATTCAGAGGGCTTTGGATCAGCATGAGCCTGCTATTTTTAACTGCTATAGTAACAAGCCTTCAATTTATTTTTCCGGAAATAATTACTGCATTGGATCGCAATAGACAGGCCTTACTATCAGGTGAGGTGTGGCGGTTGATCACCCCCCTTTTCATTCAACCCATGGGGATATGGCAATGCGTATTTAACGGTTTATTCTTCATATCATTCGTGCCTATTGCTGAACGTTTATATGGTCGTAGCGTTTTGCTTATCTATTTTGCAACAGGCATAGTCGGACAAATAGTTAACTTTTATTGGGAGACAACTCCCGGGGGGTTATCAGCGGGCAAAGGCGGTTCATCCACGGCCTTATTTGGCGTTGCAGGTTCATTGTTGATGTATATACTCTTGAATCAAAAGACCTTCCCAAAGGGATATATATTAATACCTGTAGCTGGCCTATTGGGTGCAAGTGTACTTGTATTTTATGAAGATGGCCATGCCCCCGCATTATTGTTTGGTGCAATTCTGGGTTTACTACTTCGCAGAAACACCCGACAAATTAGTCCCTATCCGCAGGTAAAACACCGGCTATAAGTCATCTGCCTTCTTTTGTTTATTTTTATTTTGGTAAGGCAAACACCTTGTAGCTAAACGTTGGTACGCCTTGAAGAGCGTGTTTCTTTGAGCGAGTGGAAGTCTCACCAATCAATTAACTGTTGGGATTGTAGCAAGAGAAATGCCCAACAGGCGATCAAAGCCATACGAGACATTATCCCTGCTGGATACCAGTTTGTTTTGATGAAGATGTGAAAAAGTATTTTGACAACATTATGTATAATGCATATGCTCATTCATTTTGATAGTTCAACACCTGCGTTTAACTTTATAAACAACTTTGATTGTGATGCAATTTCTAAACGTATATGCATCATACCAAAATCGTTATCCTTGATGCAGAGAAAAAAACGAATTGCATATGACTGAAAAGTTACCACAAACAGTTCTGAAAGTAGATTCAATTAGTAAAAACTTTTTGAATGTAAAAGCAGTGAATAATATCTCGTTTTCTGTTGAGCAGGGAGATATCTATGCTTTTCTGGGACCAAATGGTGCGGGAAAAACAACAACACTGCGCATATTACTTGATATTATTAAATCTGATAACGGATCTATAAAATGGAGTCTTAACGGTAAATCAAATGTGAAACCAGAAGCTGAACATATAGGTTATTTGCCTGAAGAGCGAGGACTTTATCTGGATATTCCGATACTAAAATCATTGATTTACCTTGCATCCATAAGAGGTATGGAAAAGACGGATGCAAAAAAAAAGGCTTTAGAGTGGCTGGATAGGCTTGGCCTTGCCGATAGGGCCAAAGAAAAATTACAAGTACTCTCAAAGGGAAATCAACAGAAAATTCAATTCGTGGCATCTATACTTCATAAGCCTGCATTTGCTATTCTGGACGAACCTTTTTCCGGTTTAGATCCGCTTAATCAAGAAATATTCGTTGATTTTATTAAAGAGATCAATAATCAAGGAACTACAATTTTGTTAAGTGCACATCAAATGTCGCTGGTTGAAAAACTTGTCAATAAAATTTTCCTGATTAACAAAGGCGAAGAATTATATAACGGGTCATTATCGGGGATATACCAAACATATGGTAAAAAACTACTCATTGAACTGCAACTTGAATCGCATATCAATGAAACCACATTTCAAAATCTAAACGGGGTTGAAAGTGTAACCTTGATAGATGATTCACGTGCAAAACTCACATTTGGGCAAAAAGCTGATCTTAAAAGTGTAATGTATGAATTGACTAAGGTTGAAGGTATTTGTGATTTAACAAGTCACAAGCCTGACCTTCATGAAATTTTTCTTCACCTTGTTAGAACACATAGATTATGAAATATTGGAAACAAACAATAGCCGTAACACGCTGGGAATTCAGTCGATTTTTCAAACCAAAAAATGAGGTTATTGGGATAATAATTATGCTTGTGGTGTCATCTCTATTTTACTTGGGTGGTAAATACGCATTTTCTGATACAGGTGAAAAAATGGAGAATACAGAAAAAAAAATGGAAATATCTGTTTTAAATGATATGGACGAAACTTTCACAGAAACCCTGAAAAATCACTATACAATAAACAAGATACCAGCAGAACAAAAGGAAGCATTTATAGGGAGTTTGAAAAATGAAAGCGATGGTGTTCTGCTGGAAAATGCCTTAGGAATATTTACCGTGCACGCGTATAAAAATACAAGCGCTATTGAGAAACTTAAAGCCCATTTAAACGAATTTCATAAACAAAGAGAAATGCAAAAAATCGGATTAACTCCTGACGAATTAGATACAGTCTTGACGCCGGCACGTATTGTTGAATCGTTTCTTTATACCGATAATTCTAAGTATAGGTTAGTGCTTGCCTATTTTTTTGCTGGGCTTATGATTATGGCAGTATTTCTTAGTTTTGCTTATCAATTTACCGCTATAACGGGCGAAAAGCAGCTAAAAATAACAGAGCAAATAATTTCCGCTATCAGTCCGCAAGTTTGGATGGATGGGAAAATATTTGGAATTACTTTGCTTGGTATCGCATCCATGTTCACGTATTCAATTTTTAGTATCATTGGTGGAATTCTCTTTTCTCAATTCAGGGATATGCCCGCGTCTGGCATTCTTGATTATTTACACTTGCCTTCAATAATATTGTATTTACCCTTTGCCCTTGGCGGTATTCTAATATGGAATGCTGTCCTCGCTGCCATTGCATCAATAATTACCAATCCTAATACTTCGGGTAAAAGTTCGCTTATGATGCTGCCCTTGATTTTTGTGATAGCTTCATTTTTGGTAGCCCGTGACCCCGATAATGGATTTTCAATATTTCTTTCATGGTTCCCCTTGACTTCTGCAACATCAATGCCTATGCGATGGGCAATTACAAACGTTGGTTTTTTGGAAATAGCAGGTTCATTTATTTTACTGGTGCTGACATTTTATTTTTTACGCAAACTTGCAGCAAAGATTTTCAGGGTGTCAATCCTGATCACTGGAAAGGAGCCAACATTGAGTGAAGTATATAAGCTATCAAAACAGACTTGAAAAAGCACGAAACGCTAACAAAAATCTATATGCCACAAGGCACAGGCGCTAACAAAAAATGTTTATGCCAGCTACTTAACTATGACGACATCGAAGGACTTTGATTATTTTTTGCAGAATGGATTTATAGAGAATCTGTCACCGGGTAGTTCAATGAATGTATTATTGGCAGAATTCGGTGACAGTAAATGGATTACTAAAGAAAAAGAATTGAACGGACTAATATGCGGTATAATCAAAATCGGATTTATAGAGTTCCATATCTATAATGAGAGAGTAAACGGGATCAGTTACAGACCTGACCTTCCGTTCTCCAAAAAAGAATTTGATCGACAGACAATTCCGTGGATTTATAAAGACAAAGAAATATTTAAAGTCGAAGAAAATTTAAATGTCAGAAAAATAAAATACAAGAGGTATGTCGTAAAAGGACCGTTAGAAACGTTATCAACTGCCGGTGCTTTTTTGTTGGGACTTGAAGATTGCGAACATACTTTTATTGACACCGAAGGTGGGGTGACCTTTTTGTTTGAACCCAATGAAAGAACAGGAGGAATTGACGCCTATCAAATATGCAAATATTACAGCATTGACAAACAAGATTAACGAACGCATAGCAACGAATGTCTGCATTCTAGCGTCAGCAACTTGAAAGTGTGAAGCTGAGAAGTTAGTTTTGTTAGGCTACGGGTTTTGTGCGCTATAGAAGGGATGCTACGCATACATTACCGTTAACCTCAATTTTGTCAACATGCGAATTATTTTAATACTCATAGCGTTATTTTTTTCGCTACCCACTGTTCACGGACAAGGATTTGAACCTTTGCAATTGGCGAAAAGAATATTTGCCAAAGACAGTCTGCCCGGTTTAGATAAGTATGTTACTGGAGAATATAAAGGAAGGCCCAATGGGCAAGACTTGCAAAATGGCTCTGTAACCAAATTTTTACTGCTTAGCCACTCAGACAGTAAGGCAGTGGTTGCAATGACGATTTTAGATGCAAGTAATAAAGGGATTGATACTTATTTGCATTTTGAAAAAGACACAATTTGGAAGATGAGTGCTTTCCGGGGTTTGGCGCTAACAGGAATTATTGAACAATTAAAAGTTGCATTAGAAAAAATGACACCGCAGGAAGTCGACAGTATAATAGAGAAGTCGAAAAGCGTTAAAAACAAAGGTTATACAATGTTTACCTCAAGAGAGGATTACAACTTTAAATTGGGTAATGCTAGACTCACACTAGAGTTAGACGAGAATATCGTCAATCATTTTTTAAAAAATCAGTCAGAATTTGAAAGAATTAAAAACCTTGCGTTGCAACAACTTGAAGGCAAGAATGTTGATGAATATCGGAGCATTAAACTCATTGAAAATTCAAAAGCCGATTATCAAAAACTATTCATTTCTTCCATATCAACAGGAGGTCATGAATTAGGAAACTGTTTAGATTTTTTAATTGGTGGTATGGTTGATAATTCCGTTGGCTATATGTATGTAAAGGACAAGAAAGACCTGCCTGAAATGAGCTCAGACAGAATAATAATGATTCGAGAAATAGGAAACGGATGGTATTTGTACAAGACTACATAGCAAACTGGTGCTAACAGTGTATCAGTAATGGCTGTTGAGAAGGTTTGGGAAGTATGTGTATGTAAATAAATTTGCAACGATTGGAAAAGGAAAGGTGTTTAAACGCCACTACTGATACGTAATCGTCGGCAATATTTATGAAATAATGGATTTCAAAATCAAGAACTACCTACCCTTATTTTTCTTTGTTTCCGGAATAGGAATCATTATTGGAGGGCTATATATTGTACTTGAGACGCCTTTTCTTTCTCTTGGGTTAATTTTATCGGGTCTGGTTTTCACAACCACGCAATACAGACTAGAAATTAATTTGAAGGAGAAATATTTCAGAGAATACGTTTGGACTTTAGGTTTTAAATGGGGAGAAAAAATGAAGTATAACAAGATACAATATTTTTATATCACCAAGTCAAAAAAGACTCAGACGTATGGACAGACTTATAAAAATCATTATGTGACAGCTGGTCACTTTAATGGGTACCTAAAAATTGACAATGAAGAAAAAATAATGATAGGTGACAGTTCCACAAAAGAGTGGATCGTCAAAAGAATTGAAAAATTAAACAAGAACCTTCAATTGGAAATTAAAGACTACAGTTAAATACTACCGACCAAAGGAGTGATGTGAAGTGATACGACCCGCAACAAAATGTATGGCCATTGCTGGGTGCAGTTTAAATTTGTAGTTTAGTTATTAAATACCGTTTTGTTGTACGGGGGAAAGTTTAGTGTTTCAAAGGCAGCAACGGCGTACATAAACGTTGGCATACCTACCTTTCTGGACAGATGAGGCCATATAAAAAAGATTTAGTAATTTTCCTTGGATTACTTCTACTGGGTTTTATTATTTGGATTTTGACACCAGAACAAAACGCCATTGATCTTCAATTCCACGATACATACTTCGTAATTGACAGGGTTTCTATTACAGTCTTAATTCTAGCACCGCTTACAATGTTAATTTTTTTGGTTAGAGGACTAAGGAGAAAATTTAAATCAATTGGAGCAAATGGAGGATTGATTATTGGACTGATTCTGATTGCTTTGATAACTTATGGTGTTGTAGAAATACAAATGAATTATTTAAATGAAATAAAAGGATTGGATGACGAAGGTTTGCCAGACAGAGGGCAAATCTATCTAGAAGTAAAAAATAGAATAAATTGGACTTGGGGACTATTCGGTCTATGGATAGCAATTATTATAGTTTTGAGCGTCCAAACATTGAGATTGTTGAACGAAGGATACGCTAGTCAACAAAAGAAATGAACTTGTGCTATACTAGCGTCAGTTATACGTTTGCAAATATTTATTCTGCAGATAGTGGACAATGAATCAGATTTTATATGCAGAGTTTCTCCTTCCGACAACGTTGACCAAATGGAGAGCATCAATACTGGGACTTCATTTAACCTATGAATAGGCACGAATTATATCCGGATCGTTAGCTGGCATTTTTAGGATGGAAAAACTTAATCGACTAAAGGAAATTCTAAAATCAGCTCGTTCGAAGGAGAAGAAGGCATATTGTCTCGGTTTGATAATGACCTATTACCGGAAGCAGCTCAACTCGGAAGATCTTTTTGCCTTGATACCCTATATTTGGGAAGTTGAAAACATTACAAAATTTGGAGCTATCAGGGCGATGATCGAGCGTGAGATTAAGTCTCGGCAAGATAGGGATACTGTTGAAAAATTAATTGATTTGCTTAATCACGAACATCCGTACCTAAGGTTTGTCGGAGCAGATCTTCTAAATGGCTTTAATGACAAGATTATTGTTGAACCACTATTAAGATATATCACTAACACCAAAGATGACTTAATGACCAAAAGACACGCAATTTGCGCGTTGATGAAATACGACGATAATCGAGTTACTCAATTATTGGAAAGAGAGTATAACATCTATAGGAATAGTCCAAGAGATTTTGAGATTGAAAATTATTTGTGGCCGAGTGAATCTGAATTAAAAAAGAGAGGGTAGTCGAAGAACGCTACCTAACAATTAGGTATAATGCGTATGTTGTTCATTTTGTAATCTTAGTTTCTGCCCTTAACTTTATTCAGTAACGGTGACTGTGAAGTAACTTAAAATGTATACGCATCATACCAAGATCGTTAGCAGCAATTGGCACGGATAAATGTGTACTATGATTAAAATTCTGACAGTATTAATTTTAACAATTCCGACAATAGGTCTTGGGCAAGGGGACGATGAACAATACACGAGTTTTGTATTTGAGTCTAATATGCCAGACGAAATTTATCATTTCTATAATCAAGAAAAAGTTAAATCCATTTACTCCATACGGACAGACTTAAATCCATTTTACTTAAGGGGAGACTTTGACGGAGACAAAAAACAAGACTACGCACTAAGTATAGTTGAGAGAAAGACCGATAAGAAAGGAATTTTAATTTATCACACAGGGACAAAGGCTCATTACATCATTGGAGCTGGTAAACAATTAAGTCAAGGAAACGGAGGGGACGATTATAATTGGATGGATGCCTGGAAAGTTTACGTGGACAAGGACGTAGAAATTGGAGTTGGAGAAACGGAAAAAATAACTTTAAAGGGAGAAGCGATCCTGGCAATTAAATTAGAGTCGGCAAGTGGACTGATTTATTGGACTGGAAAAAATTACAGGTGGTATCAACAGGGAGACTGAAGCGAGGGTACAGCGAACAAAAGCTATGGAACTTGTTCTGTAGTAGGTACTTTTAAAAGTGTGATCTTAAAAGATAAAAGGCATGGTTTTTTCTTAAAAAAAGAGATATAGAGGAATGAAAAGAGACGTAGAACTTTTTTTTTCAAAAAAGTAAGAACTCATTGGGACGAAGAAAGAGAGTTGTTTTTTTTCTGTTATTGATGTTATCGAAACTTTAACAGGTGCAGACCCGCCTAGAAAGTATTGGAGTGATTTAAAAGCGAAAATGGCCAAAGAAGGTAGCCAACTGTCCGATAATATCGGACAGTTTAAAATGGCGGGAGAAGATGGCAAAAAGGCGGTTTACTGATGTGGCCGACACTGCTCAAATACTCCGATTAATTCAGTCCATTCCATACACAATTAGCTACAATATTCTAAGTCGCTAAAATCCGAGCCCCAACTGGTTTTCATCTTTTTTCCGGGTGACTTTAATTTTCCCCGGCATGACGGAAACAACTTCGCTGTCTTTTATGTAGAGGAGATATCCTTCAATATTTACAAAATTCATTTTTCGGAGTATATCCATATAGGTCAGAACTTGCCGTTGATCCGATTTCATTGGCTCCCCTGTCTTAAAGTCGACAATGATCACTTTTTTCTCTTTGATCATGAGCCTGTCAATTCGATTTTCTGTTCCTTCGGGAAGTAGAATGGGAACTTCCGTACGCACTTCCCAGTCAGGGGTGAACCATGCGGCTACCTGCGGAATCGCTAACAAGTCCTGTAATTGTTTTAACACCGGTGCTCTTTCATCCTGTGTTATATACCCTTCCAGAAGAATTCCGTTAAGGGCATCCTCAACTTCGCTTGCATACTTAATCCGTGACAATATGGTATGAAGATGAATTCCAAAGTTTATTTTTTCAAACTTTTCATCTTCGGAAGGATTAAAATAGGTTTTCGCAGATTGCCGGATGACAAGCTTATCACGCCATCTATAGGATGGATACATTTTCAGACTTAATGCTTCGGATGTCACTTCATCGCTAGATTTTTTTGACGCCTGCCACACACCAGCATTGTATTCTTGCGTCGTTGCATTCCAACTTGTCGACAGCTCAGACTGAGCGATGCTCGTATAAAGAAGGTGGGCGGCACTTTTCTTGACATTCCGCACGTTAGGATGAGGTGCCATCACAATCATTCCTTTCTCAGCCCGCGTGAGCGCAACGTATAAAAGGTTTAAATTATCCAGATAACTTCGCGTATGCTCCAGTTGATAAAAATCCGAAAAAAATGTTTTCTCCAGCGTGCTGGAATATTTTACCGGTAAAAATCCAGCCTGCCTGAAGGGAGGCTCATCAGAAGTGACCCAAAGGTTGGGAGCTCTCATGGGATCGTGATCCAGGTTCCAAAAGCAAAACGGGATAAGCACGTATTTAAATTGAAGCCCTTTTGATTTATGAACCGTTAGAATTTGCACCGCATCTACTTTACCGGAAATCTGGACCGAGTGTTTGTGTCGGTTATTTTCCCACCATTCCAGAAATGCACCCAGGTCATTTCTCTCACGACTATAAAAGTTAAGAACAAGATTTTGAAAGGCCTGCAGGTAAGCAAGCTCTCCAGATTGCTCACCCAGTTTAAAAATTTCAATTAACGTTTCAGTAAGCTCGAAGAGTGGAAGTTTTTTGAGCGAGGATTTTTCTTTGGTAAAGGCGGGTGGAAGATTGCTTTCAAAAAATACCTGGTTGGCTACTGCAAATACCTCAGTAATCGGACGGTGAGGTTCGTGAATCCTTGAGAACTCATAACCGAGTTGCGCGCGGGCAATAACATCGTCTGGGTTTAACAAGTAACGCATGGCGCCCAGCAAAAGATTTACGGTAGAAGCGCCATCTATCCGGAGCGACTCATTCGAAACCACATCATATTTACAACCCGGTTTCGCTTGTTCAGAATTTTTATACTGAAGCAAGTGTGCCACGATTTGCTGGCCTTCTTCATTCTTCCTTACCAGAATGGCAATATCTTTCAGCGGAATGCCAAGCGACTGTAATTCTTCCAGGTATATCGGAAGCTGATTGAGCGCGCGTTCCTTCCATGACACCTCTTCCTCATCTTCCAGAAACTTAACGCGAAGGAAACCTTCGTCCTCGCGAAACGACTGTTGATCTACATCGTGATAGGCTTCAGTTGAAATCGGGTGTCCGGTCTCTAAAGCAATAGAAGAAGCCGCAGTTTTAAAAACTATATTGTTAAAGTACACTATGGAACTTGCGCTCCTGAAATTCCGGTTTAATTCCCTTACATCGGTACGATATTGTCCGATATGACCTTCGACTTCTTGTTGTAATAATTTTAAATCTCCTCCGCGCCATCGATAGATGGCTTGCTTTACATCTCCCACCACTAAACTGGGATGTCCCTGATCCATGCTATTGATGAGCAATGGCAAAAAGTTTTTCCACTGCATTGCCGAAGTATCCTGAAATTCGTCAATCAGATAATTTTTATAAAAGGAGCCTACTTTTTCATAAATAAAAGGAGTGTCACTGTCTTGAATGACCCCGTTCAGAAATTTCGGAGCATCCGCCAGCAACATCAGATTATTTTCATCTTTATATTCCTTGAGCTTTCTCGAGATATCAGCGATTAATCCAAAAACGTATAAATTTTGATGCACTACTTCAGCGCTAAGCGCTGCTGTGTAGTGATTATCATACAAATCAATAAGGTGTTGTAGAATAGGGATGAGTTTTATTTCCGCGATTGAAACAATATCTCTTGGGTTACGACAGGTTTTGCTTGGCCAATTTGAGGCAACTGTAAAGTAGTTTTTGAGACGATCACTCGGCGGCTTAAATTCTTTTATATTTTTCTGCAGGGCAAAAGTTTCAAAGAACGAGATTAGCCCTGAATTTTGCCCATAGCTGATATCGGATGGATTCCAGCCTTGTGCCCTGATAATTTCGAGTGCCTGTTTCGCAGGAGGTTCAATGCGACTTAAAAATCCATTTTTCTCCTCCCATAATTTATTTCGAAGATTCTTAAAGAAATCTTTCTCGCTGGTTTGCGAAATCACTTGTTGTTCTATTTCTTTAAATTCTTCTCTGAAAATTTCCTTGGCGAATTCAATCAAACTATAACGTACATCCCACGCGCGTTCATTCTCCAGATTTTCTTTCGCAAACTCCACAACCCAGTCCGTCAATTCTTTATTGCTGCCTAACTCATCAATGAGATTGTCGATTACCTCTTCCAGCACATTGTCGTGTTCGACTTCCAGTCTGTAGTCACCCATCAATCCGGCCTCCCGGGTAAATGCGCGGATCACTTTTTGAAAAAAAGCATCAATGGTGCTGATTGAAAATTGAGCATACTGATGTAAAATATCCGACTGGATAGCATGGGCATATTGACGGAAGGTAGGATCATCCAGATTCAGCTCTCTCTTTAAGTCATCGGCAAGTTCGTTGTCTCTGCTATTGGCAAAATCATCGAGGTATGAAAGGATTCGATCTTTCATCTCTTGGGTGGCCTTATTTGTGAAAGTCACAGCAAGAATATGTCTGAAATAATCGGCACGAAAACGCAACGCCAACGTTAGGTATTCTTTTGCTAACGTTCGGGTTTTACCTGAGCCAGCGGAAGAGCGATAAATTTGAAAAAGCTTATTCAAAAGGAGGTGATTAATTAAATAAACGATTTACAATATTTTGATATTGTAGCAAATAAAATACATCCCCGTCAAGAGACCTCTTAAATAAACCTTTTATTTCATAAATTGAAGGGATTCAAGTATGCGTAAGCTCTATTTTTTATATCCTAAGATTGTTTATTCTTTCCCCGTTCAACTGTTACTGAACAATTTTCAACGTAACCTCGTCTTGATGCTATGTTGGATTCTACTATTTGCCATGGTAAGCGGCAGTTTTGGCAAATACCTGGGCATACCTTACCTCTTTCTTGACCCCGAATATTTGCATAAAGTCAATTTTGTAAGTTTTTTCATTATAGGTATGGTAACGGGAGGATTTACCACCGCATTTCACATTACCTGCTACATTACCGATGGACATCGTTTTTCTTTTGTAGGTGCTATGCCTAAGCCCTTCACAAAATTTGTAATTAATAACAGTGTAATACCTGTTATTTTTCTACTTACCTATATCTACCAGATTGTTAAATTCCAGATCAGTAATGAATATGCCACACGGGGCGATCTGGTATGGAACCTCGGTGGGCTCCTTTCAGGCTATTTTGTAATGACCAGCCTACTCTCACTTTATTTCTGGTTCACACATAAGGATATTTTTAAATATGTGGTCTGCCGTATTGATGAAAAAATTAAGAGCAATGTGAGAGCTACACGCGTTCGCGTTATGAAAAAGTTAGACATTGCGCGTAAAAAGCAAATAAGGGTGGATAACTACCTGGACTATGATCTAAAATTCAAGAATGTAAGAGATACTACGTTTTACGACAAGGCTACTATTCTTCAGGTATTTGATCAAAATCATTTAAACCTGGTGATCATCGAATTATTTATTTTTGTCTTTGTATTGATGTTGGGAATCTTTAAGGATCATCCAGCATATCAATTGCCGGCCGCTTCATCGCTCATTATTTTTCTCACCATTTTCGTAATGCTCTCCGGCGCCTTTTCATATTGGTTTGGCGGCTGGGCCGCTACCGTAGCACTTATCGTCTTTCTTGTGCTAAATTATTTTGTGGGCGAAGATTATTTCGCAAAACGGTATGAAGCTTTTGGGCTAGACTATCAATCTCCTCCCGCTGAGTATTCTGTCAAGGCTCTCCTGGTGTTGAATGACTCCACCCATATGGAACGCGACCGTCAAGCAAATCTGGTGATGCTTGAGAATTGGAAAAATAAATTCCCGGAAGACAAAAAACCAAAAATGATCTTTCTCTGTGCGAGTGGAGGCGGAAAGCGCGCTGCGCTTTGGACATTGACAGCACTGCAAACGGCGGACAGTCTTACTGGAGGAAAATTGATGCAGCACAGTATTTTAATTACAGGTGCTTCCGGCGGACTTATTGGGGCAAGTTATTTCCGGGAACTCAAACTCCGCGAGCATTTGGGTGAGAAAATCAATCCGTATTCAAATTCCCATCGACAACTAATATCAACAGATAATCTTAACCCGTTAATTTTTAGTTTGATGGCAAACGACTTGTTTGTTAACTTTTCAAAGTTCGAATACAATAACAACTTTTATTATCGCGATCGCGGCTACACGTTTGAAGAGCAATTAAATCTGATTACGGGGCGCATGATGGATAAACCTATTGGCGCTTATGATAGCGTGGAACTGCAAAGCATTGTACCGATGCTGATTATTTCCCCCACAATCATGAACGATGGACGAAAGCTTTATATCGCGGCGCGTCCGGTTTCCTTCATGAATTATGATATCATCAGTTATCCTGATCATTCACAACCTAAGCTGAGTGGTGTGGATTTTATTTCATTATTTAAAGACCAAGGTGGGGATGATTTAAGATTTCTTTCGGCTTTGCGAATGAGCGCAACTTTCCCTTACATCACTCCAAACACGTCCTTGCCAAGCGACCCATCCATCAAAATTATGGATGCAGGTATCTCTGATAACTTTGGTCTGTCGGATGCTGTACGTTTTGTTTATGCGTACAAGGAATGGATCTCTGAAAATACTTCCGGAGTAATTTTTCTTTCGATCCGCGATTCTCCGAAGCTTGGAACAATTGCTCTGAATGTAAAGCAAAACATTGTGGACATCTTCACGCAGCCAATTAGCAACGTGTACAATAATTTTGAAAATTTTCAGGATATAAACAGCGACATGATGATCAGTCATGCGAGCTCATGGTTAAAGACAGATATCGATCGGATCGATATTCAATATGACCTGGAAAGTTATGTACCTATTCTTCAAAAGATGGATAGCCTCCGCCTTAACAATGCCCGAGCTTCCCTAAGTTGGCGACTGACCACCCGGGAAAAGTTTAGCATTATCACCTCCATCAATTCTGATAATAACCAGAAGGAATTGGAGAAATTGCGCATGCTACTGGAGTAGGGGATGTGTTTAGGTGCTTATGTGTTTAAGTGTTTAAGTCCCTTGTACTAATCTAAAGTTTAGAGTTTCGAGTTTAGAGTTTCGAGTTACCGGCCGATCGAGTGGAGCTTGTCCAAAATTTTGATGTGCTCCTCAGGGAGTTCCGACTTTTTGTTTCGAGCCTCAAACCGATGAGACAGAAACTCGAAACTCAAAACTCGAAACTCGAAACTATTTCTACCTTTGCGGATTCAATGACCTCCATACAACAGTTACAGAAAACACTTGAGCTGATCAAGCTTGAACGGCAAGCCGATCTGGATTTTTATCGGCAAAAAGTTTTACTTCGATCTCTCAACCAACGAACGAAGGAAGGAACGACGTGGTATCCCGTCCGTCTAAAACGGGATTATATCGGAACTGGTGAAAGACTTATCGTGGAAATCGATCGCACGACTCATCTTGATCAGCCGCATGCTTTTCAAAGTGGAAAATCGGTGAGCTTTTATTCTAACGCTTCCGGAAAGCCCGAACGTGATCATGTCAATGGTGTTATCAATTATGTAAGGGATAATACCATGGTAATTACATTAAATGCGGATGAATTACCGGATTGGCTCAACGATAGCCTTCTTGGTGTTGATGTGATGTTTGATGAGATGAGCTATCGGGAAATGGAGTACACTTTAAAAGAGGTGATGAAGGCGGATGATAATCGTGTAGCGGAGTTGCGCGAAATATTATTAGGTGATGAGAAAGCTGTATTAGAAATAAAGCCGGGTGCTGACCAACAGGTAATCTCAAGATTGAATTTGAGTCAGGTGGATGCCTTGGAAAAAATTATTGCAGCTCGTGATGTAGGATTTATTCACGGGCCGCCAGGCACAGGAAAGACCACTACACTCGTGCATGCGATTACGCATATAATCAAAGAAGAAAGACAAGTATTGGTATGCGCTCCAAGCAATGCTGCCGTTGATTTGCTGGCGGATAAGCTAAGCGAACAGGGACTTGATGTACTACGAATAGGACATCCGGCCAGAGTCACGGAGCAGTCATTGAGTAAAACGCTTGATGCCCGCATAGCAGAACATCCAAGCTATAAGGAACTACGTGTGTTGCGTAAAAAAATGGAGCAAGTTAAAAGCGCAGCTTTAAAATATAAACGTGATTTTGGTTATCACGAACGGCAACAGCGAAAATCCTTGATGCAGGAGTCAAAGGCGTTAAAGGCAGATGCTGACTTACTGGAGTTTTACATTACAACAGATCTTCTCAATACTACGCAGGTAATCTGCAGTACGTTGGTTGGATCTTCGCATCCGGTTTTGCGTGGAAAAAAATTTCAGACAGCTTTCATCGATGAAGCTGCGCAGGCACTGGAACCTGCTTGCTGGATTCCCCTCTTGCGCGCACAACGTGTCATATTCGCAGGCGATCATCAGCAATTGCCTCCCACAATAAAATCCAATGAAGCTGCCAGGCTAGGTCTCGCTAAAACGCTTTTTGAAAAAGGGATCGAACGACAACCGAAAATGTCAGCCATGCTCAAAGTTCAGTACAGAATGCATCAGGCTATTATGAAATTTTCTTCTGCCTATTTTTATAAAGACGAACTTATAGCGCATGAGTCAGTAAAAGAAGAATTACTAGTGCCGAACGAATCGCCGGTTGAATTTATCGATACAGCGGGATGTGGTTTCACGGAATTACAGGATCCGGAAACACTCAGCCGTTCTAATCATGAAGAGGGAAGGTTACTTATCAATCAGGTAGAGGCGCTTGTGGAAAAGATTGGAGCCGATGCATGGCTGGACAAGAATATTACGATGGGAATCATAACTCCTTATCGTGCACAGGTAGATTATCTTCACAAGCTTGCCGAAGCTTCCGATATACTCGAACCCCTAAACCGATGGATCACCATTAACACAGTCGATGCATTTCAAGGACAAGAGCGGGATGTTATCGCAATCAGCTTTGTTCGCAGCAACGACAAAAGCGAAGTGGGATTTTTAGGTGATATTCGAAGAACCAATGTTGCCATGACACGGGCAAAGAAAAAATTGATCATGATTGGAGATAGCGCCACGTTAGCTTCCCATCCTTTTTATATTGAGTTGCTTGAGTATGTTCAAAAGGAAGAATTTTATAAAAGCGCGTTTGAGATTGGCATTTGAAATTATCCCTTTGCTGTATAAATAATGAATTGATGACTTTTGCAGATCACGTACTTTCCTTTTATAAAAATCTTGAAATAAGCTCCACACTTCCGAAAGGAGTAGTTGTTTTAAATCCTTTTTGTGAGTCCGTATCTTTTTCGTTCTGTAGCCAGTTTTACAAAAACTTCTACGACGATAAAAATGAGCGCACATTGATTCTTGGCATTAACCCTGGCAGGCATGGAGGAGGAGTGACGGGCGTTCCATTCACAGATCCGATAAAATTGGAACAGTTTTGTAACATTCCGAATCCATACCCTAAGAAAGCGGAACTCTCTGCCGATTTTATTTATACCATGATTGAAAACTTTGGTGGTCCCGAAAAATTTTACAGTAAGTTTTATATCAGTGCTGTAAGTCCCCTGGGATTTACCATGAACGGGAAGAATTTAAATTACTACGATATAAAGGAATTGCAATTAGCGCTACGGGATTTTATAATTGATTGTTTAAAAAAGCAATTGGTCTTTGGAATCAACAGAGCAGTATGTTATTGTTTGGGCGAAGGAGAGAATTTTAAATTTCTGACACGATTGAATAACGAACAACATTTTTTTGAAAAAATTATTCCCCTGGCCCATCCTCGGTTCATAATGCAATACCGCCGGAAAAAAGTTGCCGAGTATGTTGATGATTATGTAAACAAACTCTCGCAGGCAAATACTTTAAGTCCGAAACCTTAAACTTCAAACTTCAAACCTGAAACTAATCCGTCTCTTAGAATCGAAGATTGCGTGTCGTTTAAGTTTTGCTTCCAATTAAATCTGTAGTCGATACGCTGAACCTTACCATATATTAGCTCCGGAGGTAAAACTCCGGGGCAATTGATGTGTTGTGTGTCATGCCTCGGACAGATAGGAACGTAGCACATTGCCTTGCCACACATCCTGATACTCAAACCAAAGCAAGCCGATAAGCCACTTTTGGAATGCGTAGTTAGCCTCCCTGACACATAGCAGACCTTTGTGCTCATTTATTTGGGACTATCTTTACATTCGTTAATGGACAAAGAATCAGTATTAACATTCACATTCTGCTATCCAAGCAACTTTTACATTTCGTTTACATTTTTTTACAAGCGCTATACCAAAGCAGGGCACAAAGACTTGTAGGTTTGTTGGAATTCTTTGATACTAAAAATGAGAAAATGACGAAATACGCATATGGTTTGTTCTTAGTATTTATTTTTTGCACTTCTTGTAAAGAACAAAACAAGACTGACCCCCCAAAAAATAATACCAAGTCCGAGACTAAAGACGCAGTCACCCCACCCTATGGAGGTGCTATACGTACGATCAAGCAAGATAGAAATGGCAACATTTGGATTACCTCCTGGGAGGGTGTTTTCCGATATGATGGAAAATCTTTTACCAATATCACAAGTAAAGTAAGTTCAGCTAGATTTTTTTCTCTTTTAGAAGATAGAAAAGGCAACTTTTGGTTCGGCTCTATTGGCTCAGGTGTTTATTATTACGATGGGAGATCCTTTCAAAATTTCACAACCAAGGATGGGCTTGTTAATAATGAGATTGGTTGTATTTATGAAGATAAAA
>CAZAHL010000131.1:0-18421 GCA_964484845.1 uncultured Chryseolinea sp.
GCTCAACGGCAAACCGGTTTTCTTATCGGTTACGTCGCGTCATATTCTTTTTAAATCAAAGAGCCTGAAAGTAAGTGCATTTCATGACGTGAGCAGCGAGCTGGCTATACGCGAAGCTGAGACCTGGCAAAAATTATTAAGAGTGTTGACACACGAAATATCAAATTCTGCTATTCCTCTGTCAACGCTTTCGTCGTATATCTGTGAAATTGTAAATACGGCCGAAGAGGAGATGCGCACTCTTTCCAGCGACGAACGAAATGATGTTCTTACAAGTCTTAAAACAATAGAGCAACGGAGCAAGTCCCTAAAAGAATTCGTACAAAATTTCCGGAGTGTGAATCAGATACCGGAACCTAAGTTGGAGCGAATCAATATAAATGAACTGATCGATGAAGTCAGCTCCTTGTTCATCAAAGAATTGCAGCAGCAGAATATCCGGCTAAAAATAGTGGAGCCGAAGGAGGTCTTTTTAATTTATGCGGATAGAAGTTTAACCGTGCAGGTGTTAATTAACCTGGTGAAGAATGCCATTGAATCGATGGTTAATCTTAACGAAAGCAAAACCATTTTTATTGCCGTAGAAAAAATTGGTGTTTATATTAACCTCTCCGTTGGCGACACCGGATGTGGTATTACCGCGGAGGATCTCGAACAAATATTTATCCCTTTTTATTCGACAAAGAATGCAGGATCGGGTATTGGGTTGAGCATTTCACAGCAGATTATGCAAAAACAAAAAGGAGATATTTCAGTACAATCGGTTCCCGGTCAAGGCAGTGTTTTTACGCTTTCGTTTAGCGGTTGATATGTATTAAAATGAAACATTCAAGTGTTTCATTTCAGAGCAATTTAAAATTCGTTCTTATGGAATAACATCTACGCAAGTTATTTTGAGGCTTTTGTCCCTGGTATACATTTTGGCTAGAGAGTACTATCAACCATGTACAAAACCTTATAATATGTTGCCATTAATGAATTCTCCAAACACTGCCCCCGCGTCAGCATTGTCTCTTTTAAAGTATCGCATTACGATGAGGGAAAAACAAATGTTAGAATTACTCGCAAGAGGTTTTTCATATCGTATGATTAGTCTTGAAGTTTGTATTTCGCAAGACACCGTAAAAGCACATTTGAAAAATGTTTATCAAAAGCTTCAGGCGCAATCTGGGACTCATGCGGTAGCAAAAGCAATTTGGGAAGGAATTATTTGAACAAAAAAAACTGTATGCGTAAAAATATGGCTATGTCGTGCGGGTAGGCATATTGTTTATTGAGTGAGTCTGGGACAATTGCTTCCATGGTGTGGAAAGCCCCCAGAAGTAATCCGGTAGATGCATTGCGATATGAGTAACAGCAAACCTGCTTGAAAACTTTAAGATTTTTATTGGCTGAAATATTAATGCATTGACGAACCCAGGTATGCTTTTTAACTATTTAAAACTCGCCATTCGTCTACTGATAAGAAATCCGTTCTTTACACTCATCAATGTTTTGGGTTTATCCGTAGGCTTTGCTGCATTTATTATTCTATGGCCATACGCGCAGTCAGAATTGAACACCGATCAGTTTCATAAAAATGCTGACAGGATAGGAAGGCTATCTAAACATGATGAAGGGACAAGTCCTTTTATCTTTAGCATTAACACTCCCCAACACCCATGTGGCGTTGCCCGCCAGATCGCAAATGAATTTAGCGATATAAAGGATCTAACCCGAATTGTTCTTCAGTCGGAATTTGATCAAGCTAGACTTGGAATTGATGATGGCGTATTCGTTTCTATCTTGAATGAGGGCAGTATTAAAACCAATTTCCGTGAACAGAATGTAGCATTTGCCGATGCGAATTTCTTTCAGTTTTTTTCATTTCCTCTAATTGCTGGTGATCCAGCGGATGTGTTGGCACAACCCGCTACGGTAGTGCTTTCAGAAAAGGTGGCACGAAAGTACTTTGCAGATGTTACTCCTATTGATAGAATCATTTATTTAAAGGATTCTATCCCGCTCAAAGTTACAGGCGTGTTTAAGGATTTACCAAAAAATACACACATGATATTTGATATGGTTATATCATCATCGGGTATCAAAGCTTTTGATGTAACAAGACTGGAAGACGCTGTATGGGGATATTGCTACATTAAAATAAATGAGGGCGCAGAATTTACGAAACTCCAGGATGCTATCAATAAACACAAGGAAAGATTTTATGTGGATTGCCAGAAGTGTCCCGTAAGGTCTAGTTTTGTTCAATCCCTGGATGATGTTGTTTTCAACCACCTCCCGTCTAGTGCTTTTGCGAGCAAGTCAAAATATTTTCTGACTATACTACGCACCCTTTCATTTGTGATCCTGGCCCTTGCGTGGATAAACTATATTTGCCTGTCCATTAACATGCTTCAAAAACGGCTGCGCGAAATCGGAACTCGAAAAGTAGTGGGCGCATTTGGAGTCGATTATGTTTTTCAATTTTTAATAGAGGCTGCGGTCATCAACTTTTTTTCTTTTCTATTGGCATTGACTTTGGTGCAATTGATAAAAGTTCCGGCACATCAATTATTCGGATTTTATATTGCGGATTGGAGCAGTTTTTCTTACGATACGATTGGCATTATCGGAGTAACACTGGTTCTGGGAATCTGCGTAACGGGATTATATCCTACCTTGATGTCCCAAAATAAAAAACCGGTTGAGCTGTTGAAGAAACTCCAATTCAACCGGGAACCCTGGTGGATAAAATCTATCATCACATTACAATATACCGCTGCTATCTCGTTGCTCATTTGGGTCGGCACCGTTTACTTCCAACTTAATTTTGTTCTCTCGAAAACCATGGGCTTTGAAGAGAAGGGTATTGTGATTGTCGATTGCTCGCTGGACCAAAATCCTGCCTTCAGGAGCAAACTTGAGTATTTCATGGAGCAGGCGGTTCATATTGATGGCATACAACGGCTTGCCGTCAGCAGATCGGTAGTGGGGGATTATGCCGGGTACGGTGTTACTGTTAAGCCCAACCGCAATGACTCGGATTATGGACTGTATACAAATGGAGGCGTGGATGAAAACTTTATTCCCTTATATGGCATCAGACTTGTTGCCGGACGAAATTTTCAGGCGGATAAACCGGCTGATCAAAAATCGATTCTTCTTAGTGAGATGGCGGCGACGCGCCTTGGATTTGCCAATCCGACAGACGCTATTGCAGGAAAAGTATTTTTACCCTGGTACAATCAGGATGCTGAGATTATCGGTGTATACGAAGACTATGAATTCCGTCCCTTCTTTATGGATCAAAAAGGAAAGAGGGGAACCGTTAGTTTTTTAACGTACAAAGATTATATCATCCCCAATTTCTATCCTTCTAAGATTTCCGTAAAAATAAATTTGGACAAACTGTCTTCTGCCATACCCGCACTGGGTAAACTGTATAAGTCGGTTTTTCCACATGAAGCATTTCAATGGGCCATCCTGGATGAACATATAAACCGGCAGTATACGAGTGAAGTGATCGCCAGAAATCAAATTATTCTTTTTACGGTAATTGCCATTGGCATTGCATGCCTCGGTTTATTAGGCACTGTGTCCAATAAAGCGGTCCAAAAAACGAAAGAGATAGGCATTCGAAAAGTGCTCGGGGCAGAGTTGCATCAGATTGCCAGAATTTTGCTGAACACCTCGATCAAGCAAGTTCTCGTCGCTGTCCTCATCAGCTTACCGGTAGCTTACTTTCTCACGCAGCAATATCTGCAAAAATTTTCCGCGCGCATTATGTTGCAATGGTGGCACTACGCAGTGCCCATATCCTTTGGTATTGATCATGTTAACTACGATTGCTTCCGTAGTGTGGAAAGCAGCAAGAACAAATCCGGTGGATGCATTGCGGTATGAGTAATAGCGAGCTCGTTTGGAACTTTAAGATTGTTATTGATTTGAAGTATTTACGAATTGACGAATCCAAGTATGTTTATTAGCTATTTAAAACTCGCCATTCGTCTACTGATAAGAAATCCTTTTTTTACATGCCTCAATGTTTTAGGCTTATCCATCGGGTTTGCCGTATTCATTGTTTTATGGCCTTACGCTCAATCCGAATTGAAGTCCGATCAGTTCCATAAGAACGCTGACCGGATAGCGAGGTTATCGAGACATGTTGAACGGAAAGCTGGTCGCATTAGTCCTCTTAGCGTTAACGTTCCTCTACAATATTGTGGCGTCGCACGTCAAATTGCAAATGAATTTAGTGATGTAAAGGAACTAACGCGCATTGTTCCTCAGCCGGAATTTGAACCAACGAAAATTGGATGTGATAAAGATGTTTTCTTTTCTATTCTTGATGGACTGACCAGCAAGAAAAATTTCCGTGAACAGAAGACAGCATTTGCTGATCCGAACTTCTTTCAGTTCTTTTCATTCCCTTTGATTGCTGGCGACCCGGAAAATGTATTGGCGCAACCCGCTACTGTGGTGTTATCAGAAACAATTGCACGAAAATACTTTGCAGATACTAATCCAATTGATAAGGTCATTTATTTGTATGATTCTATACCACTCACCGTAACAGGCGTGTTTAAGGATTTACCCAAAAACACACACATGCTATTTGATATACTCATGTCGACAACGGGTATAAAAGCTTTTGATTCAGCACCTCGTGAAGAATCAGTGACGGGCTATTGTTATATTAAAGTAAATGAAGGTGTAGATTTTAGTAAACTTCAACACGCGATAAATAAACACAAGGAAAGACTTTATGGAGCTTGCGTAACTTGTGGCGCAGAATATGTACATTCTGTATTTATTCAATCCTTGCAAGACGTAGTTTTCAACAACATCCGGTTTAATCATTTTATTAATAAGTCGAAATATTTCCTCACTATACTGCAAACTCTTTCATTTGTCATTTTGACGCTTGCCTGGATAAATTACATTAGCCTGTCCATTAACATGCTTCACAAACGACTTCCTGAAATAGGCACACGAAAAGTAGTGGGTGCATCGGGAAGGGATTATATTTTTCAATTTTTAATAGAGGCTGCTATCATCAACCTATTTTCTTTTCTGTTGGCATTGACTCTAGTGCAACTGGTAAAAGCTCCCGCACAACGATTTTTTGACTTTTATATTTCGGATGAGAGCTTATCGTTCGAAACGATCTGTATTATTGGATTAACACTTGGTTTGGGCATCCTTGTGACGGGCTTATATCCTGGTTTGATTTCGATAAGAAAAAAACCCGTTGAGCTATTGAAGAAACTCAAATTGAACCGGGAGCCCTGGTGGATAAATTCTATCGTCACATTACAATATGCGGCTGCTCTCGCGTTGCTCATTTGGATCGGTACGGTTTATTTCCAACTTGATTTTATAATCTCGAAAAGTATTGGTATCGAAAAAAACGGTATCCTGATTGTCGACGTCCCGCTTGATCAAAAAGCTAGCTTCGAGAGCAAGCTTACCTATTTCATGGATCAAGCTGCTCATATTAGCGGCATACAAAGATTAACCGTGAGTAAATCGGTAGCAGGCGATTACGCTGGGTACGGCGTCGCCGTGAAGCGCAACCTGAATGATGTACTACTAGGACTCTATACAAATGGAGGAGTAGATGAAAACTTTATCGCGCTGTATGGCATTAAGCTCATTGCAGGACGAAATTTCCAAGCCAGTAAACCTGCTGATCAAAAGGCTATTCTGATTAGTGAACTCGCTTCCGTTCGCCTTGGATTCGCCGATCCTACTTCCGCCATAGGGGAAAAAATAATTCTACCGTGGCTTAACCGGGAGGCGGAGGTTATTGGTGTGTATGAAGATTATGAATTCGGACCCTTCTTATTGCATGAAAACAGCAGGAAGGTGCCCGATAGCTTTTTAACTTATAAAGACTATCTCATCCCCGATTTCTATCCTTCTAAAATTTCTATTAAAATAAATTTGGATGAACTATCTTCTGCCATACCCTTGCTGAATAATTTGTATAAATCTGTTTTTCCAGAGGAAACTTTTCAATGGGGTTTCCTGGATGATAATATAGCACGCCATTACACGAGTGAAAAGATCTCCAGAAATCAAATCATTCTTTTTACGCTGATCGCTATTGGTATTGCTTGCCTCGGTTTGTTAGGAACAGTGTACAATAAAGCGGTGCAAAAAACGAAAGAGATCGGCATTCGAAAAATGTTGGGAGCTGAGCTGAATCAGATTGCCAGGATTTTGGTGCATACTACCATCAAGCAAGTCATCGTTGCTACGGCGATCAGCTTGCCGGTAGCCTACTACCTCAGCCAACAATACTTGAATAAATTTTCCGACCGCATCACGTTGCAATGGTGGCATTATATTGTGCCAGTAGGCGTCTTGTTATTGATAATGTCAGCGACGATTGCCTCCGTAGTGTGGAAAACCACCAGGAGCAATCCGGTGGATGCATTGCGGTACGAGTAACAGCGAACTGGTTTGGAACTTTAAGATTCTGCTTAATTTTAGTCAGATACGATTTTCATTAATCCTACAATACTTCAAGTAATCGAATGGTAAAAGTTTTACAGTATCTTAGTTCAGGACGCAGATCCTTAAGAGACTACTCAATGTCAATTGAGTCAAAATTTCACAAACTGATACTTCCAAATAAGTCAAGTCCTTACTTTTTTATAAGTTAGCGTCTACGTAACTGTGGTTCAAGGCACCTAATTTTGAACGATCATATTGATTACCGCTGACTACTTTTATCCTTTTCATTTAAATAATTACCATCTGCATCGAATTTTACCTGCTTTGTTTCAGAACCCTTATTAAGCTCAACAAAGTAAACGATTTTACCTCCCTTTTCTTTTTTGAAAGCATTACCCACGGTCCAGCCGATATAGTCTTCGCGTGTCAAGGATGCCCTTGTCATCTCGGGAAGTTCGCTTAATGTAATCTGCTGCTTGTCCTTATCTTTTTGATACTTCTTGTTAGAAGTGGTGTCCTGCGCTAAAGTTGCTCCTGCGCCAGCACACACAAATAAAAATGTAAACAGTAATTTTATCATGATTAGCGGATTTTTAGGTTAACAGTTTCAATTTCTTAATCATAACAAGAGTGCAAGCCGGATGTTTACCATTAAAATAAATACGGGTTACTTTTCAACAGTTGCTTGAATGGCCGGTCGAATTTCTTTCTGATTCTGGAAACCTCTGGGATAATTATTAATTCGTTTTTTATTAATACGTATGAGATCAAGCATTTTGGAATGGGGTCAAATTTTACAGTCAGAAGTATTTTAGAAAAAAGTGGAAACAGATGACTTTCAGCATGCTATGGAAGAATCATCTGGCAAAAATTTAGATGCCTTTTTCAACGAATGGATTTACAAAAAAGAGAGGTAACTAACGATATCCCTTTTCTGGGACAACAACTATAAAGTATATATTTCCAGAAATAAAATTGTGAACTGAAATGGTAGCGCACGGTAAAAGCTATAAAACATATGCGTTGCGTTCTTCATAGCATATCTTTATTATGCAGATATAAACTGCTGTAACATCAATGAAAGCGGGCGTATCCTCGAAGGGAAACATGAAAACCTATCATTTTTTGCCTAATAAATACGGTAGGGAGCTGCTGCTTGATATTGGCAGGATTGAAAAGATTCCCAACTTCAATTTTGGGGCCGAGCCACACCAGCTCAGTTTTTATGACATCCTTTTTATTGATAAAGGGACCGGCCATTTTATGCTGGATGACAATAAGATCGCTTTAAAACCCGGCACGATCATTTTTACATCTCCCGGGCATACTCGTGAATGGCATATCAAAAAACCGATTGGCGGCTATGCTGTTTTTTTTGAAAAAGATTTTCTGAACCTCTTTTTTACCGATGAACTTTTTTTGTACCGCTTCGGGTATTTCCATCAATACCGGAAGCCAACTAGTTTATTCGTTACACCGGCTGAATTTTCTATATATCATTCAATCAATTCACAGATAGAAGCAGAAATAAAAAATCTGCAGAGCGACAGTGCTCATTTACTACGTGCATTGCTATACCAGTTGCTTGTTTTGCTGAATAGGTCTTATGCAAAAGAAAATGCGCTGCAAAGTGATACCTATATACATCCTGTTTTTTTTCGTTTCCGCTCTTTACTCGAAAAGAATTATAGTACTCATCACCGCGTTGTAGATTATTTGCAGTTGCTCCGCGTAAGTCCGGCCCAACTAAATAAGTTTTGCCGGCTGTATATGGGCATTACCGCACAGGAAATGATTCATCATAAGCAAATATCAGAGGCCAAACGACTATTAAGGGTTACGACTGACACTATTTCAGAGATTGCTTACCGGCTTAATTTCAGTGATCCATCTAATTTCAATCGTTTTTTCAGATCTATCACAGGCCTTTCTCCCCTGCAATATCGCCAGCAGTTTTAAACTGACCTGATTATAAACAAAATGACCATTGTAAAGACTGCCCGTTATCTACCTTAGCAAAAAATCAACACCATGCGTAAGATCATTTTTACTTTCCTGCTTTTCGCCAGCCTGTTTAAAGCAACTGCGCAGAAGGTAGCCATGCAGCCTGCTAACTGGGATATCGGAAAAGAAAGGGCCAGCTTTACTAAAAGAGACGGAAAAGATGTGATAAAATTAGATCGTGGTATAATATGGACGAAGGGTATCGATTTTGCAGACGGAATCATTGAAGCGGACTTGTCTGTTTACCCTGAACGAAGTTTAGCGGGTATCTCTTTTCGCGGAGATGAGCAAGGCAATGCTGAAACTATTTATTTACGTGTGCCGCTATCCGGGAGAGATGATGCTATTCAGTACGTTCCTTCTTTTAACAATGAAGCCAACTGGCAACTTTACCCTGAGCACCGGGCAAATTATGTTTTTCCGCAAACAGGCTGGGTGCACATGAAAATAGTGGTGAGAGGAAATACGGCACAATTGTTTATGGATACTGTAGCCCAACCCGTATTAACGATTACTAATCTCCGCACGCATAACCGAAGCGGTAAAATTGGATTCACTTGCCTGGGTGAAGAGACTTTTGCCAACCTAACTTGTACACCTATGCCACCCTCGGCACCCACTTCTGTTGCTGTACGAAAGGAAGACGGGCTAATTACACAATACCAAATCTCTCAATCCTACACGATCGATAAACAAACAAAAGAGGTTGCATATCCATCATCAATGAAGCTTAACTGGAAAACAGTTGCTACAGATGAAGACGGGCTGCTGAATATTAGTAAATATTATGTCAAACAAAACACCGAAACATATCAATCGAGAAGTAATGATATGGTTTGGTTAAAGCAGGAACTGGGAGCAGATGAACCAGTTACGAGAAGAATGAATTTTGATTTCTCTAACCGTGTCTGGGTTTTTCTGAATGGGCAAATCTTATACCATGGCGATCATTCCTTCTTTTTAAAAGGACCTTTTTTCCAGGGTACCATCGAAAAGAAATTCATATCCGATGCCATATACCTTCCGCTGAAAAAAGGAAAGAACGAGTTATTGATTGGGATAAGTGCTGTTGCCGACGGTTGGGGGATTATAAGTAAGATCCAATAAACCAACTGGTTATTCTAGGCTATTCGTTGTATCCAGATAAGATGGGATTGAAAATCCCAATAATCTGTCATTCATTGGTAGTAGTGGAGCGGGCTACAAAAAATCAAACTGCCGTTTACGCGCAACAGAGTTATACACAAAATCAGTGTCTCTATTAAAATTATTTTAACGTGTAGCGTTGTTTATATTTATCAAATACTGGATCAATGGAAATTACAGCTGACATAGACGCGATACTAAGAAGGACGACCGTTACTTTGACCCAATGGCGTACCGATCGAGACCGTAAGCAAAATGTTTGGCCATAAGAGTCTAAAGACAACTAAGCATTACGCGAAAATTGTAGACAGGAAAGTGAGTGACGATATGAAGGCGGTGAAGGACAGGTATCAAAATGTTCAGATTTAGTCTGAATTACAAGTCCTTGTATTTGAGTACCTTTGAGGTACAACTGGCCTTTAAATGAAGAAGCTTACAAAGCACAGTGTTCAATGGTTTTATAATTTGATTGACAAAGGCGAATGCTCATTTGTTGATTTCAAAGAGCAGCTAATAGATAAGGTAATTTTCGGCCACTCACTCAAGAATTTTAGTCCTTCATATGAAGAGCTAGCCAAAGACGTTGTTGCCTTCGCTAACTTCAAAGGTGGATTTATATTCATTGGACTTGTTGATAAGACGAAAGAAATTAATAAGGAATTTCAGTTCAATGATGAAAAGATATATGAATTAATCCGGATCATTCAAGACAGAACGAGTCCATCGATAACTCTAACCGCACATAAGATAGATGTAGACGGGCAGGTTTTAATTGTGCTTGAAATTCCTTTCTCTAATCAATTGCACCGCACCTCTAAAGGGGAGTACTTAATTCGTTCCAATGATGGCAATCGTGCAATTGAGCCACACCAAATGGCCACTATTCAGTCAGAAAAAGGATTAATAATTTATGATCAAAAAATTTGGCGAATCAACTATGAGTCCGAAGGCGTAGATAAGCACGGCGTACCTTTTCCTGGTTGGCAAAATATTGAGAAAACAAGGAGCCTTTGGACTCGAATTAGTAAAGAGAAGCCTGCCAGTCCTTATTTGAAAAGCACAACGTTAGAGTTCACAGAAACGCTTGGGTTGGTGAAAGAGGAGTCCAAAACGTATTGGCCGACAACTGCTGGTATTCTTATAATTGGCAAAGACAAGGCTCTGCGTGAGTTCCCCTACAATCAGATAAAATATATCCGTTATAGAGAAGATGGGTCTTATACACCGTACGAATTTAAAGGTGATCTCATTACGATGGCTGATGAATGCTTTAATCAGCTCAAATCAGAAATTAATTTGAAGGAATTTAACTTCGGTTTGCAGCGTGAATATGTTGAAGACTATCCCGAAATAGTGCTACGCGAACTGTTAATAAATGCTATTGTACATCGCGACTACTCTCGCCAACAAATAATTGAAATTCGTAAGTATCCAGGCTATATAGAATTTGAGAGTCCCGGGACATTCCCGGACGGAGTAACAGAATTAAACTATCTACGAAAGACGAATCCACGTAACCCAAATATTATGGATGTCTTTCGAGAGATTAACTATGCAGAAAAAGCCGGCAGTGGTTTCGATAAAATTTTTACAGCCCTACTAACGAAGGGCAAGTCGCTGCCAAAGTCTCTTCAGACAGATTCGTCCGTAGTTTTCAAAATTGAAGCTGAAAGCTATTCGGAAAAGCTTATTGAACTTTCTGTATTATATAGGAATATTAAGAAAAAGGATATCGATCTGGAGACGATACTTGTCCTGAACGCAATTTATATCAACCGCAATCGTACTGTTCAAGAGTTAGCGGAGACGCCTTTCATTAATGAGTACCAGCTAAAGCGAATATTGGATGAATTGCTGGATCTTGAGTTTATTGAAAGCACCGGTAAAACGTCAGGCATTAAATACCTTATCCATAAATCAAAGCTAGCTGACCTTAAAGATGAAATGCTTTATCTAAAGCATAAAAAACAGGAAAAGGCCAAGCAAGAGCAGGCGATATTGAGATACTTGGACGAGTTTTCCGAAATCGATAATGAATCTGCCAGGAAGTTCTTGAATTTGCCGGATAGCGAAATTTACAACGTGTCGCGACTTTTTTCTGATATGGTCAATAAGGGATGGATAAAACCGCTTAGACGTGCAAAGCAAAAGACGTTTTATGGGAAGCTCTAAGCAATTCGCAAACGATAAGTAATTGAAATACAATTATTTGCATCGTCTTCGTTTGCAGTCTTCGTTTGCAAAAACGAATAATTTGCAAGCGATAAAACATCTAAATATCCGTTAAAAGAAACTCATACTTATCCGGGATGTGAATCAATATCACGGCTAATTTGACCTCGTAAGCCGCCTTGATTGGGCCTAACATTGGTCTCCAAAATAGTTTGCGTGATGTCTTGATCTAACAATAATTTTTTTTAGGTCGAACTTCGTTAAATGTGGACGCAGAAAATAGAATATCGATCGTTGGAGTGTGTAAAGATCTCATAAAAAATATCCAGCACATAACGGCTACTCATCTCGTCTCTTATCAATTACTAGCTGGATTTCTCTGACGTAGAATTCACCCACTTTCTTCTCTTGTGGGACCAGTTGCACACGCGTGTCGCTCTCCTTATAAGTACATTCAAAGTAATTAACTTGGTCAAAAACAAGCTGGAAATCTTTGCATTGGTTTTGAGTACATAAAGTGATGGTCTTTTCGGCTGTGCTGATCGGGCAAAGTGCGCCTGGCTCCAAAATATATTCCAGACTATCACCTGTAAAAATGGTTACCGTATCTATTTTTTCTTTTCTTCTCTACGATATAAAGTCACCTTTGCCAACTTTTCTTTTTTTCCGATGTCCTCGGGATGTCGTTGATTATATCGCACAATATAGGAGAGCATGACATCGGCATCCTTCTTTTCTTTTTCTAAACCATAAGCCTCCAGTAGCTCGTTATCCTTCGATAATACTTTCATCATAAGATCATGGTAAAGCATATAAAACTTACCGTTGTTAATGTTCATAATAAATCCTGCCTCACGAGGTATGCTCGATATAATTCCGCCGACGGCACCTGCCATGGCACCAGCAACAGCTGCCCCGTCCGGATTTTTTAAAGCTGCTGAACTTTGGCCTTTGATATAGCAATACCTTCCCAATGCCTGAAATTTTATATAACCTTTTGTGGCCTGGTAGTTCGCTGCATTAACATACACCGAATCGCCGGTAGAAACATCCCAGAATTTTTTAGCCTTCTTTTTATTAGGATCTGAGTCTTTTAGTATTAATGCGTAATCACTGCCTCCTATCCAAAATTGTTTCCCTTTTGACGGTGCGACTAATTCAAACTCGGAATGTATCGATGGGCTGTTATTTAAAAACTCTTCAAAGCTGAGACAAATCCCAACGTTGTGGCTTTTCGACTTGAAGGATTGGTGGAAGATTTAGGGAGCTAGCACCCTGGCTCCATAAGAACAGGACTACAGCAACTAAATAGGTTGACTTTGGCATCGGGCAAACTTTATATTTTACAAAATTAGATGAAAGTAGTATTAAACACTATCTCTTGAAATCCTCCAAGGTTGTTGCTGGTAAAAATCCGGCAAAATAAAATTCGTCATCCCGGTGGGACGCAGCTATCGACCGACACTTAGACTTATTATGTTGCAAGTCTCCTGGCTTGCGAGTAAATTTAGCGCTACTCTTACATTCGATAGTCAATTCACATGAGTTTGTCTCGTTTACTTAAAGATCTGATCTGGTCCACAAACAAGCATTGACTATGGGTGATAAACAATCCGAAAGCAGACGCCCTATCGCATCGAGGGAGTCTGGATGGGCCAAGGTTACTGCAGCTTACCTGGCGAAACGAGGTGTTTCCCCGAACTTCATATCTGTTTTAAGTATCGTACTTTCCTTTTTGTCGCTGATAGCGTTTTATCTCGGATCTATCCATGACAACGGTGTTATTATTTATATGATCCTCGCCATCGTAGGAATACAGGGAAGGCTGATCATGAATCTCCTGGATGGTATGGTAGCTGTGGAGCACGATCGAAAATCCGTCGTTGGCGGACTTTTTAATGAGGTGCCCGACCGCATCAGCGATACGCTGACATTGTTGGGTGTTGGTCTTATGGTCCGGACAATGCCTTATGCCATGGACATGACTTACCTTGCGATCGCCCTCTCTATCGCAACGGCATATATACGCACGTTAGGAGCGTCGCTGGGATGTGGTCATCATTTCCTGGGCCCGATGGCAAAGCAACATCGAATGGCGTTGGTCACCATCGCCTGTGTCATTGGGCCATGGTATACACCGGTATTTTATTATTCGTTAATCGTGATGAACGTTGGACTTCTGATTACCTGTTACCGACGACTGGCAAGAATATACACGCTTCTAAAGAGCAATTCAAACGCAAAACTGTAAAACAATGGAACGTCTGTTTCACCTCGAATTTATTGAAAACAAAGACTTGCTAACGGTGGTGATACTGATTTTTGGGATCCTCATTTTTGCTTCGTTATTATTCTGGGTTGTGGGTATGATAAAGCCGAAAGCCAATCTTACCGAATTAAAGTCAAGAACCCGATCATGGTGGATCATGGCATCTCTTGTATTGGGCGCCGTTCTGCTAAACACAACCATTTCGTACATAGCTATCGCGGTGTTGTCATTTCTGGCGTTCAGAGAATTATATTCAGTGTTGGGTTTCAGGATATCGGATCGGAGAGCAATATTCTGGGCCTACGTGTCGATCCCGGTTCAATATTACCTTGCCTACATCGGGTGGTATGGCGCGTTCATTATTTTTATACCGATCGTCATGTTCCTTTTTCTTCCCTTAAGGATCGTGTTAAAAGGTGACACGGTCGGTATTATTAAATCCATGTCTTCACTGCAGTGGATACTCATGCTCACGGTATTCGGACTTAGTCATATGGCGTACCTTTTGTCACTACCGGAAAATCCAACATTTTCCGCAGGGGGAAGGGGATTATTGCTTTTTCTTATTTTCCTGACCGAGATCAACGATGTCATGCAGTTTACGTGGGGAAAACTTTTAGGAAAACATAAGATCGTTCCCAAAGTAAGTCCCAATAAAACATGGGAGGGTTTCGTCGGAGGACTGATTTGTACAACAGTAATTGGATACTTTCTGGGATTCCTGACGCCGCTAAATAATTACCAGGTTGTGTTTGTAAGTTTTATGATCGCCGCTTCCGGTTTTATCGGGGATATCGTAATGTCATCTGTAAAACGCGATATTGGGATCAAAGATATGGGATCTTCCATCCCTGGACATGGCGGTATACTGGATCGCATCGATTCACTTGCGTATACCACCCCCGTTTTCTTTCACCTTGTTTACTATCTCGCGTACTGATGAAACAGACCGTCCTTTGGTTTACACATGGCGTTCTCGGTCGATTGTTTCTCCGAATGTTTGTCGGTGTCAGGTTTGACAGCGGGCGTTTTCTGGCGGAAGAAAAACAATTTATCATCGTGGCGAATCATAACAGTCACCTTGATACGATGACGATTATGGCTTCGCTACCGCGAAATGTTATTCATAAGGTCAGACCGGTTGCCGCAGCGGATCACTTCGGAACAACTAAGTTAAAAGCGAGGCTTAGCAATTATTTTATTAATGCTTTGCTCATCCAACGTAAACGAGACAAAGAGAACGAAGAAAACGATCCGATTTTTCAGATGATAAAAGCACTGGACGATGGATTCTCTCTGATCATTTTTCCGGAAGGCACGAGAGGCACACCGGAAGTGCAGCAGCCATTAAAGCCGGGTGTCGGTATTATCTTATCCAAAAGGCCAACGGTCAAATATATTCCCGCGTACATGAAGGGAATGGGTAAAGCAATGCCCAAGGACGACAGTCTTATCGTACCACATATTTCGACACTCGTGTATGGCAAACCAACTCACGTTGCAAGCACGGATGTTACATTGATTATGACACAGATCGGGGAGGATTTGAATGTGTTGCGAGATAGCCTAGACTGAGCAGCTGGAAAAGTTTATTCAGCTAAAAGATAGTTGCAATTTGTTGCCACAACCAGTGTAGTATCCAGCCGTAACGGAATTTTCTAACGACACTGCCTAGTTAAGTGGAAATGTCCGAAAACAATACTTCCTGACAGTGAGCCTCATGCAACTGTTATTTCCACATCACCTAAATCACCTAAATACTCAGAGTCCCGAAGACCGGGACTCTGAGGGGGGCAATTTACTTGGGACGTATCGTCCCACTTCCAGTTCCTGCTGGATTTGTGGTTGTTGGTGTCGTTGATTGCACGGGCTGATTTGGCTGTACCGGTTCATACTTCTGATTCTGTTGTGGGGGACTATTCGGATTCGAAGTTGGCTGACTCTGTGTAGGTGCCTGTGGCTGTAGTTCTGGTTGCGACTGCACAGGTGGCTGCGGCTGCTGTTGGGGCAGGGGTTGTGTAGTCGGTGAAGTGGTGGGATCCTGCGTTCGGGGAGTACTTTCTATCGGTTGAGGAGTAGACTGATTTGAAGCCGAATCTTGTATACCGTTGTCATTAATTCCCGTAGAGCCATTCCGGTTGTTCGTCGAATCACCCACTTGTGCGATGGCCATCATACTAGTAAAGGCTATCCCGCATATTGTCATTGCTATTTTTTTCATGATCGTATAGTTTTTATGTTCACAGTAGTTTATACGATCCCTTCAGAAAACATTGTGCCACCCTTTAATCGGGCAATAGGGCAAAGAGATCAATGGTTGTTGCTGAACCGATTCTACAGTGGGGAATTTTTCATCTGCTTTTTGCAACTACCTCGATATTGGTTTCCCTAGTCATAAAAATTAATTCTGCTGCGAAGATTGACAAAGATCTTTGACTTTAACACACGACGCTTCTGCAACCTTTCAATTGTTACGAGGAAAAAAATAATAATTTATTAACAGCCTGCTCTTCTTTCGATAGGCAAATATATCCATCATTGAATGTTCGTTTAGAGTTATGAAAAGTTATCTGTTGGGTTTGGGGATAGTCAGCCATTTGTGCCTGGTGTTTCTTAATTTGCACGACTTATTCAACAAGAGTAAAAGAAACAATAAATCGAACTGGGCAATCATCATCATATTAATTCCTTTTATCGGTGTTGCGATCTATGGCCTGACAAAAAAAAGGAGAAAGCTTTCCCGCTGGTTGTAAGCCGATTTTATGATCATGCAGCTTTATTCAAGGTCCGGGGATTCCGGATCAGGAACTGGTGAGTTCGGAGTGCACAGCATGTTGATAACCACATACAACTTTAACAATTTCTTCACCCTTCACGGTTCTCTCCAGGCTCTCTGAACGCTTATATTTGATCGCCAATTAAAATTCAAAACCCATGACAACACAGGAAAAAACGATGACTACGCAGGAAGTAGCCGACAGATTTTATGAATTAGCACTCCAAGGAAATTTCGATCAGATCCAGACAGAGCTTTTTGACGAAAATGTAAAAAGCATTGAACCCGCCAACACGCCGTGGCAAACCGTTCAGGGCCTTGACAAAGTACAGGAGAAAGCTAAACAATGGCAAAATACGGTGGAAGAGATGCACGGCGGTTATACTAATAAACCTCAGGTTGCCGGTAACTTTTTTGTCTCTACCATGGGGATGGATGTTACGGTGAAAGGCCAGGGTCGGTTGAAAATGGATGAAGTCGCAGTATATGAGGTTAACGACGGTAAAATCGTTTTGGAACAATTCTTCTTTTAATAGTCATTTGTCGTAGTTGGAAGTAATATTAATTCCAAGAAACCTGAGTTGAGAAGCTCAGGTTTTTTTTTAGGTGATGTACATAAAAATATTTTACCGCGTTGTGGAGGAATGGGCTGCTGGGAAGCATCGGTGAAGCATAACAGGGTACTTCTCTTCACTAAAATTTGGTGAGTCCTGTGGTAATCTCTCTTATATTTTATCAAATCTGGATGTTCTAAGTTTAAGCCAACGGAAATTATGCAAACATCCGACGGTCTTCCAAAAAGGTGAGCTGGTTCAATTGTTGAGCATGAATTGTTTGCGGCGACACTTTGAACCTACTATGTTGCAATAGGCCGCCTTAGGGAGCAATTTAAAAAAAGGAAATGACTATAATATCAACACAGAATCTCTGCGACGAACGAATGGCTTCCAACTGGAGTTATGGAACACGATGCAAATGCATATTTACGTAAACAGCAATCTTTAACAGTCTGAATAATCATTCTCCGCAGAGTCTGCCGTCTCGGGGACTCTGACGGAACTACTCAGCTAATAATGCATCTACTACTCGGATCTTGAAGATGTAGATTTGACTAAAGCATTGTTAGGAGAGTAGTAAAACGCAGTGCTTCGAAACGCAGTCCCCGAAGCGGGCGACTCTGCGACGAACGAACTAGGAGAGATAGTATCTTGATTATTGCAACGCTTTCAAAATAACTTCCACAAATCAAGAATTACAACCGTGCTATTGGAGCTCCGTGCCAGAAATGTAAATTTCGATTGGAGATTCCCCTGTCACGTCATGCATTATTTAATTTATAGTTGACACGATGCCCATTTTTGATCGTGTTATTTTATACACTCCCTATGTGTACAAGATTTAGTAAACTGCTTATTTTTATACAACCGGTGTTAAGTTTGTAAAAAAACGGCTTACATTTAATTAACACTTAATTAATTAACACGCTATCTTATTAGACTAATTTTAGCAGATTAAAAAAACCGGATACGCACGTTGGAAAAATATACTGATATTGAAATCGTCGCGTTTGTAAGAGAAGGAAACGTGTTGGCATTTCGGGAACTGTATGC
>CAZAHL010000132.1:0-18279 GCA_964484845.1 uncultured Chryseolinea sp.
CAATTTGAAAAAGATATTCACTTTCTTCGGGCATTCCTTCTGAAAGAATTTTGTATTCTGCAAGGGCCTCCTGATATCGCTTTAAATTGAAAAGGGTAACAGCGCGGTTATATCTGTATATCGTGTTTGTGGAATCGGTATTCGTAAGTTTATCCAGGTAGACGATCGCTTCTTTATAGTTTCCACTATCCATCAATGCCACGGCTTGGTTGTTTAAGGCAACTTCCTGCAGCGATTGAGAAAAGACAATGCCGTTGAAGCACATCAATACAACGACGAGGCGTAGCGTCATATCGTGTTAGATAAAGGGGGTCTTACTTACTTCCGCCTTGAGGGAACGACCTCTTACATCAATAAAAATTTCTGAACCTGGTGCAGTTTTATCAATTGTGACATAGCCTAGGCCAACGCCAATACCCAGAACAGGGGAGATAGTGCCTGATGTTACTTTCCCTATTGTGTCTCCCACAGCATCCTTTATCATATAATCATGGCGCGGAATACCTTTGTCAATCATTTTAAAGCCAACAAGCTTCTTTTTCACGCCGCTCTCTTTTTGATTTTTAATAGCCACAGAGTTTGTAAATGATTTACTGAACTTCGTTATCCAACCCAATCCACCTTCAAGAGGAGAGGTTGTATCATCGATGTCGTTGCCATACAAGCAAAACCCCATTTCCAATCGCAACGTATCACGTGCGCCTAGCCCAATCGGTTTGATATCAAATTCTTTCCCCGCTTCAAATATTGCATTCCAGGTTTTTTCAGCCTCTTTCTTACCAATGTATATTTCAAATCCGCCCGCCCCTGTGTATCCCGTGTTTGAAAGAATAACATTTTCGACTCCGGCAAACTCGCCTTTTGTAAAATGGTAATACTTGATGGCGCTAAGATCCACTTTTGTAAGCTTTTGCAAAGCGGTATTTGCTTTGGGTCCCTGCACTGCAAAAAGACAGATGTCATCTGAAATATTTTTCATGATTGCCTTCTTTGTATTGAATTTGCTTATCCAATTCCAATCTTTTTCGATGTTGGATGCATTGACCACCAGCATGTAATCGTTGTCTTTTATCTTGTATACGATAAGATCGTCAACGATTCCACCGGTCTCATTCGGTAAGCATGAGTATTGAGCTTGCCCGTCCGCAAGTTTCGAGGCATCGTTCGACGTAACCCGCTGTATCAGGTCCAGTGCCTCCGGTCCTTGAAGAAGAAATTCCCCCATGTGAGATACATCAAATACACCAACGCCATTTCGCACCGTCATATGTTCTTCGAGGTCGGATGAGTATCGCACAGGCATATTATATCCTGCAAAGGGTACCATTTTAGCCCCAAGTTTTACGTGTAAATCGTTCAGGGGGACAAACTTTAATTCCATGATGTGCTTTTTGAAGAACCACAAAGGTAAAATATTTCTTAAAAGAGAAAGAATATTAATCTCAGCGCATCAAATGCACCCAACCTTTAATGAGTTTTTCTTGCTGCGAAAGATCAAGTACATCGAATGTTACACGGGCGGAATAAAAATAGATCCCTGATTCGATCTCACTACCGGAATTTGTTGATCCATCCCAAAAGCTGTAAATGGTATCTGGTGTTGCCCCTGCAAGGGAGTAAATTTCTTCGCCCCAGCGATTGTATATTTTTAAATCGACGCTTTTTACAAAGCGCGCACAACGTGCTACGCCGGTCTCCGACCCAAAGGCTGTGAATCGGTCATTGGCGCCATCTATGAGCGCAGGCGTGAATACATTGGGTAATTCAAAATAAGGACAATTATCATTGCATACCGGGCTGCTTAAGGCGCTCATGTTTCCAAGAGCATCTAGGGCTGCCACCGAATAACATTTTGCCATGGAACTTAAGTTAGCGTGTTCAAAATTAATTTCCGATGTTGTAGACAACGGTAAAAATTCATTGGTTTCAGAATCTGAAACGAAAACGCGGTAAGTTAATCCTTCTTCAAAACAAGTATTATCAGGGAAACTCCAGGTGATTTTGTTGAAATAGGTATCTGTTGAACAGTCGAGGAGTTTACAATCTGTTTTTTGAATTACAACAATTGGGATACACGGTGGTTTTACATCCAGTGTGGTGCTGCCGGCGATTTGGGAGAGATTTTCCAACGGCTCGACGATGGCAGGATTACCGTATGATCCTCTGGTCGTTACCTTGTAGTAATAAGTTTGTTCGTCAATCAATTTTCTGTTTTCAAATTTTCCGCTGTCGATGTACTGTAAACCGTATTCATTCACGTCCACACTATCAATTAAAATAAATGGTCCGGTGGGCCCTTGATCACTTCGATAGATAAGGTGATGCGGGTAAGCCTGGATAAAATTGTACCAAGGCGTGCTGAATTCCCAGGACAATTTTATTTTACCGGGGAGCGGTTGCGCTCTTAAATATACCGACGACGCCTGGGAGGAAGTATCGACCGGGGCGTTTGTTAAACCCGGAACATAGAGTTCGATTTTATATTGATAGGGAGAATTTTGCACATCAATTTCACTGTCTGTGTAAAGCGTGTCTTGTATCGCTATTGAGTTCACCTCAACAAAGGAATTGTTGTTTGCAAATCCGGTTGCGCGGTAAAGCTTGTAGGTGTAAGGCGGGGGATATTGATTTTTATCGATATCGAATGGTGATGTCCATCGGATAAGAATACTTCCGTTTGAATCATTTTTCATCACCGAAACGTTTGTAATAACGGGAGCCTCTGCGGGTTGTGGGATTAAACATGTATCCAACGATATTCGGCTTGGGATTTCATTACTTCCAATAAGAGCCACAATTCGATAGCAATACAGGGCTCCAATGGAAAGGTCACTATCTGTAAATATTTTTGAATCTCCAGGCAGTGTTGCCAGGAGATTATAACGAAGAAAGTATGGCATACCGGAATTACATTCAGGCTGTTCATACTGGTATTCCGCAACTCTTCGCCAGACCTGTATGCCCTGTATATCTTTACACGCAAAATCTTTCCATTGGAGTGTTACTTTTTTAGTTAACGGATTTACGCTTGCACTTTCCAATTCAGGTGGAGGCGCCACAATTTTTATAGATACGGTTTTAAAACGTACTAACCGTGGCCCTGCTGGTGGGCTGTCCGTTATTTTAAAAATGACTTTGTACGGTTGAGCTTTCACGTGTGAACAGTCTGTATTCCACTTAAACAGGATGCCGGCCGAATCATAGGGGGCCTTTGTTGACTGCGGAGGTCCGCTTTTCGGAATGATTTCCGCAGGATTTTCATTCAGACTAAAAACATCAGAGAATGCCTCAATAGTTACGGGATCATTGTCCGGATCCGAAGCTCGGGCCGCAAATTGAATCAACGTTCCAGCTGTTACACAGAGGTCTGCTGGATTATCAAGATCTGGTTTTTTATTAGAACAATCTTCTACAAAGACCTGCATATCACGAATGATAAAGCCGGCGTTGAACCAGGTGCTGTCAGTGTCATTAAATTTCCAAGACGTAACCTTGATAGCTAAAGCATATTCGCCATGAGCCCCAGGCGCATTCCAACTTACTGTACCGTCACTGGGATCGATCTCAAAAGCAGGCGGCCCATCTTTAGTTTCATTTGCCCGATTATAATTTAGGCCAGCCCCAGAATAGAATTTAGAATTAGTGGGATAGAGGTAATTTTTAACCTCTATCTCCGATCCGCTTTGTGGAACTACAAAAGCGTAAGACAAACTATCATCGTCTGGGTCTATCGCACCGGGATTGTGGTAATATGCTTCACCCGTACAAGCGCGGTCGATGGGTGGCACAGTTAAATAAGGTGATGAGTCACAACTACCGGATTTTATAGAGATGGAGGTTTCTGTATAAAATGTAGTAAAGCCGGAAGCATCCATATTGATAATCCCTTCATTTCTGCTGTATTCTTTGTATGCTAGCACAAATGTGCCTGTGGTTTTATAAGTATGCAGTATTTTAAATTCTACTCTGCCGATGCGAAGTGCCGAATCAATTACAACATGCGTTATTTCGTGCACAAGCATCGTTTCCCCATCTCCAAAGGATAGAGTATCCTGATCACCTCCGAAACTTACACCAGACTCATAGTTAACATATCCAATAACGGTTACTTCATACGTTCGAGAGTTGCAGTTAATAGGCTTTGCTCTGATTTCAACAGCAATTAGATGGGAGGCAAAAGTCGCCAATGGGAGAAAGCTCAGCGATAGCCATGAAAGAACGAACAAGTTGCTACGCCATATCGATGTCAGCATAAGTTTGTTTATAAAACCAACCAAACACTTCCACTTAAGATGAATCCTAAGCCCACCTATCCATCTTAGTCGATCGCTTTAGCTTCTTCAATAGCTTTAAGCATATCCTCTTTTACCTGATTGACTTTAACTTTTTCCTTCTCCAGGTACTCGCGTGCACTGTCCACTCCCAAACTGTCGGGTAATGGATTAAAGTTTCTCATCCAAACCATCATTTCTTCGCTGGCAGAATCCAATTTGATGATCGTAGATTCAATCTCTTTCTTTTTTTCAACAACCATATCTGGCGCTTCGGAAACCTGTTTCTTCAATTGCTCTCTTAGCATATAGATGTCATCCATTTTGGGCATTACTTCATCATGCACCTTCATTACTTCGTCGTACAATGCCTGATTGTCATGCGATTTTTGACTACAACTCCAAACAACACTAAGAATGCCAATAAAAAGTACTGGAAGAGCGTTTTTCATGGTTTGGTTTTTTATAAAGGTAGGGTGGATTTCATGACCATACAATCGTTTAAGGCGATTCTTGCATTGAATAGGGAGGTTGCTTTCGGCTAGCAGTTCAAGCAGTCGAACGGTGGACCTTCGTCACAATTAATAACGTTCTCGCTACTAACAATCATTAGTTTTAATAAATTTCTTGTTAAAGATTTAGTAAGTCCTTGCAAGTCAGGAAAAAAAAATTTTATCTTTGAGTTATCAAGAACAGAAATGAAGGCGAATAACACATTCTTTTACTTTTATTACTTTTTTAGTACCCGAGCGGGACTTTAAGGGTGATGTGTTGTTGCTTAACGATAACGAAAACTCAAAAAAAGTCCCGGCCAGCCGGGACTTTTTTTTTATGGAAACTTAGAACAAGTGAAACGCCCTCTCGACGAAAACGTCGGTGAGGTTTTGATTATGGCAAAGAAGAAAAAATTAAGCATTGCAATTCAAGGTATCGCTACCAGTTTTCACGAAGTGGCTGCCCTTACCTATTTCAATGAACCTATTGATACTATCGAATGCCTGACTTTTCACCAGTTGTGTGAAAGTCTCAAGCTTGGTAAAGCTAATTATGCGGTGATGGCTATAGAAAATTCCATAGCAGGAAGCATTTTACCTAATTACTTTCTCTTGCAGGATTACCACTTTAGTATCGTGGGTGAACTGTATTTGCCAATTCATATGCATTTGTTAGCCTTGCCAGGTGTGAACTTAAGTGATATAAAGACGATAGAATCACACCCCATGGCCATCAGGCAATGTGCCGAGTATCTGCATAATCTAAAAAATATTGAGATCCGGGAAAGTGACGATACTGCGCTTTCCGCGAGACGCGTCAAAGAATTAAAGCTGAAAGACACTGCTGCTATAGCGAACGAACATGCTGCGAAGAAATTCGGACTTCAGATATTGGACAAGCGGATTGAAACTCACAAGAAAAATTTTACGCGCTTTTTGATTCTGACAAAGAGAAGTAACGGAAAGCCTGAAGCAAATAAAGCGTCCCTTTCCTTTGAAGTTGCAAATGAGGTTGGAAGCTTAGCGGATGCGTTAATGACTCTTAAAGACAATAGTATCAACTTAACCAAGATTCAATCCATTCCGATTATCGGAAGGCCAAGTGAGTACTCCATACATATAGATGTGGAATGGAAGAAACGAAAAAATTACGATGATGCGATGCATCAGGTTTTGCGCCAAGTAAAGAATTTGAATGTGCTGGGGGAATATAAAAAAGCAAAGATCGAGTATAGGTAAGGAGAGGTATAAGGCAGAATGGCCATGAATGAAGTAGAATTCAAAGATGAATGATATGATTAAGTCAGCGAAGCGAATTGCAAATGTAGAGGAGTATTATTTCAGCAGGAAGCTTGCGGAAGTACGCGGTTTGGATTCGCCTGAATTGCGCGTGATCAATTTAGGGATTGGGAGTCCGGATCAGGCACCTTCGTCATCGACGATTGATGCATTAATAACTTCGGCAAAGAATCCGGCCAATCATGGATATCAGAACTATAAAGGAATTCCGCAACTTCGAAAAGGCATCGCAGATTTATATCAGCGTATTTATGGGGTAACACTCGATTCAGAAACTATGCTCCTGCCGCTCATGGGTTCAAAGGAAGGCATCATGCATATTTCAATGGCCTTTGTCAATGAGGGAGATGAAGTATTGATTCCAGATCCCGGGTATCCAACGTATTCGTCAGTCGCGAATTTGGTGGGGGCTACCTTAAGGCCTTATGCATTACGTGAGGATTTGAATTGGGGTATTGATATGGATGCTTTGAAGAAGAGCGATCTTTCGAAGGTTAAGCTGATGTGGATCAATTTTCCCCACATGCCTACGGGTAGAACAGCTTCTCAAGAGGAATTAAAAGAATTGATTCAGCTTGCACGCGAAAATCAATTTCTGATTGTGAACGACAATCCTTACAGTTTAATATTAAACGATCAACCCACGAGCCTTTTGTCCATTGAAGGAGCTGATGAAGTTGCTTTAGAATTAAACTCTTTGAGCAAGTCGCATAACATGGCCGGTTGGCGCATCGGTTGGGTTGCTGGCCGTAAAGAATATATCGAAGCTGTATTGAAAGTTAAGAGTAATATGGATTCCGGGATGTTTCTTGGATTGCAACATGCCGCAGTGGAAGCTTTGAAGAACGGAGACGCATGGTTTATTGAGTTAAACAATATTTACGCCGGAAGGAAAAAGGTTGCATGCAAACTATTGCAGCGATTGGGTTGCTCGTATGCTGAAAGACAGTCTGGTCTGTTCGTATGGGCAAAAGCTCCTGATGAAATTGATGATGTAGAAAAATGGATTGACCAAATTCTCTATGGCACCAAAGTATTTATTACACCCGGCTTCATCTTTGGAGAAGCAGGCCGTCGATACATCCGAGTGTCTTTATGTTGCACAGAACAAATGTTAAACGAAGCCCTTGCAAGGATCGATCAGTTTTTGAATTCAACATTAAAAAGAGACGTGCAGAAATCGCACGTTAAAGATCTTAATACTCACACATAGCTAAATGAAAACGACGGTTATAGGATTGGGTTTAATAGGAGGATCAATTGCACTTGATCTTAGAAAAGCGGGCCTGGCTACTGAGCTCGTGGGCGTTGATTTAAACGCTGCCAATGCATCCAAAGCAGTTGAGTTAGGGTTGGTGGACAAAATTGAAAACGAAGGAACTGCCCTTTCAACGTCTGACCTGATCATTCTTGCAATACCGGTGAGCGCCCTGAGTCAATTATTGCCGTCGGTGCTAGATGCCATCAAGAAAAATGCTGTCGTGATCGATACCGGATCTACTAAAAGAATGATTTGCCGGGCTATTTCAAATCATCCGAGCCGTGGACAATTTGTAGCCGCTCATCCGATAGCAGGTACCGAGTATTCAGGACCCGAAGCTGCATTTGAAGGACTCTTCCGCGATAAGACAAATATTATTTGTGAACGCGAAAAATCGTCTGAGCATGCTTTAAGTGTGATGGATAAGGTCTTTAGCACCTTAGGTATGAAAACCATTTTTATGGAGCCGGAGGAGCACGATAAACATGTAGCCTATGTTTCTCATTTGTCGCACGTAAGTTCGTTTTTATTAGGCCAAACGGTATTGGATATCGAGCGGGATGAAAAGAATATATTTGCGCTGGCGGGAAGCGGGTTTGCTTCAACGGTCAGGCTAGCGAAAAGCTCACCTGATATGTGGGCCCCGATCTTCGAGCAAAATGCAGAGTTTTTAAGTCAGGCGCTACTGGAGTATATCATGCATCTGCAAAAATTTCAATATTACTTAATGAAGCGCGATGGAAAAGAACTTCATCGCATTATGAAAGATGCCAATAGGATCAGGGAAGTATTAGACGGTATAGAGTATAAACAAGTCAAACAAGTTCAGGAAAAATAAAATACATTGAAAGCAGTAAACCTGTGCGCAATTAAATAGCCGGCGTGCATCGAATTACTGACTGCAGAACAAAACAATTTAAAGCTTAATTACATTAAAACCTCAACACTATAATATCATGAAAAAGGCATTGCAGCTTGAATCTATTTCAACGTGGTTACCTACCGCAAGCAAACCCATTATCATCAGTGGTCCTTGCAGCGCAGAAACCGAAGAACAAACGATAGCCACTGCTAAACAGTTGGCCGCAACGGGCAAAGTACACGCTTTGAGGGCAGGTATCTGGAAGCCCCGGACCAGACCAGGCCAATATGAAGGATCGGGCGTAGAAGGATTGAAATGGTTGATACAAGCCAAAAAAGAAACCGGACTACCGGTAACGACCGAGGTTGCCAATGCGGCTCACGTTGAGGCGTGTCTGAAAGAGGGTGTAGATATCCTTTGGATAGGAGCACGCACGACGGTAAATCCTTTTTCAGTGCAAGAAATTGCTGATGCGTTGAAAGGCGTAGATATTCCCGTGATGGTTAAAAATCCGATCAACCCCGACCTTGAACTTTGGATCGGTGCCCTGGAAAGATTGAATAAGGCAGGCCTTACAAAATTAGCTGCCATACACAGAGGATTCTCATCCTTTGAAAAAGGTCCCTTCAGAAATGCACCAATGTGGGATATGGCCATTGAATTGAAAACAAGAATTCCTGAGCTCGATATTCTATGCGATCCAAGCCACATTGCTGGAAATCGCGAATTGATCTCTTTCATTTCACAGAAGGCCCTTGATCTGGACATGGCTGGTTTGATGATCGAAACACACATCAATCCCGATGCCGCATGGAGTGATGCTAAGCAACAAGTGACGCCGGCCGTGCTGGCAAAAATTATCGATGCCTTGGTTGTCCGTACGGTATTTTCAACTAATAAAACGTTTAAAGACACACTCAGCATCTTACGTGAGGAAATTGATCAATTGGATGATGAGATCATGTCAAAGATGGCGGCACGAATGAAAATATCCGAGAAGATAGGACAGTATAAGAAAGAGAACGGCGTAACCATTCTCCAGGTCGCCCGATGGGAAGAAATTATTCAGACGCGCATTACACTTGGAAAAGCGATGGGATTGAATGCCGATTTCACCACTGATTTATTAAAGCTTATCCACCAGGAGTCTATCCAAATCCAAACCAAGGTGATGAATAAGTCTGAGGCGAGAGTTTAGGAAAAACAATAATTGCACATCTTTTAAGACCCCTTCTTTCTTGGGAGGGGTCTTGTTGTTTTACTGCATCCCATTTCAGCTTGCAACTGTGCGGCTACATACGACGCGGTTGTTGTTGTGCTCTTTTACCAACAAGCGTACACACGTGGAGCCTTGCACGAAAGCACACTAACGTATAAGGAGCCCAATAACTTTTGTTTGTTGCATTTCATTTTGAGATTGTTCACTTTAATCGGTTATCAAAGTGAGCAGGTTTGTTGGCGAAGAATCAACGCGACACTGGAAGAGAATCAATTACCATTTGCGACCTTTGCGAATCGACTTAGCGTCCTTTGCGTGAAACCTTTATACCACGGACTTTAGAATTGATACATCCCATCCTTACTCACCTTAACGGGCTTTAATTTTTTTGTCTGTTCAAAATCATTGTAAACATCCTTCAAATTTTCCCACAAAGTGTAATTACCAACTGCCGAGCTAGTGTTTTTCAGCATAAGAAGACCCTCTTTTGTAAGCTTTGCAGGAAAAATATGAACAGGGATTTTTTGTTGTCCGTTATTCGTGGCTTCAACAGCTAACACATACAGTTCTTTTATTTTATCATCCGTGATAGGAATGCATCCAATCGTTACGCAACTCCCATGGATGTAAATAGAACCTCCAGGGTGCTTCTTATCGCTCAGAATTTTATCGGAGGCATTTGGATAGTTAATTCCTAAGGATAAATAAAAATTGCTTTGAGGATTGAAATGATTGAGGTGATAAATACCCTCGGGGATTTGAAGATCCCCTTCTCTTCTTTTTGGTCCCAACGTTCCGGATGTGGTGCAAAAGTCATACGTGTGAAGCAGGGAATATGTAGTCTGATCTTTCTCTTTTATCCAAACTTCTAATTCCTGCTCTTTTTTAAAGGCACGAATAAAAAGTTGAAAGCCGGCATAGTTTAAGTTTTTAGCTTTAAAATATTGTTGAACCGTCTTCTCTTTCTCTTCATAGGCCGTTTTTACACGACTCTGTTTGAGTTGACTTTGTTTGAAAGAAGCCCCCTGGAGCATAATGAGAAGAAGAAAAATGAACTTCATCAGTTGTGTTCGGAAACCACTTGTTCCTTATGGTTTTCTTTCCCCGTTGGAGTAATAAAAATAGATTGCGTTGGATATGCAAATCGTATCTTCCTTTTTTGAAATTCTTCGAATAGTTTCAAATTAATAGTTTGACGCATATCCATGTATAAATTGTAATCAGCATTTTCAACGAAGTACACTGTTTGAAAGATGAGACTAAAATCACCGTATGACATAAAGTGAGTGCGATCAAGTGTAAGTCCTTTCATAGATTGAATAATGGTTTTTATGATCACTGGTACTTCTTTCACTTGTTCGAGTGGCGTTTCATAGGCGATACCGATATTAAATTCAATCCTTCTCCGTTCCATGCGCTTAAAATTGTGCACGCGTGATTTAGTCAAATCGCTATTAGATAAAATGAGTTGTTCACCTGAAAGGGCCTTTAGTCGTGTTGTTTTAATACCGATATATTCTACAGTTCCTGATTTATCATCTAACGTAATCGCGTCACCAATTTCAAAAGGTCTGTCAAAAAAAATGACGAAGTAGTTAAATAGGTCGCCTAAAATGTTTTGGGCAGCCAGGGCGATCGCAATACCGCCGATGCCCAATCCTGCGATGATCGTGCCGACATTGTACCCGAGGTTATCAAAAAGAAAAATAATCCCTACAAACCAGATGACTATGTTCAGGATGAGCATGATCCCTCCCAATTGTTTTACTTTTTCTTCGCCCTGTTCTTGCCTGCCTACATAGGCATGTAGGCCATGCAACGCTGTCGAGGAAATAAGCCTAAGGATAAAATAGGTGACAATAACCGCTACTGCTATTCGAATTATCTGCTCCGCTTTTTCCGACAATGCCAGGTAATTAATACCGACATAGAGAATGACAAAATTGAAGGCAGGCAACCCAAACTTTTCCAGTGCATTTACGGCAAAATTATCGATTTTGGTCTCCGTTCTGGTTGACCATTTTTTTAATCGGGATAAAATCGATTTTTTGAAAAAAACAATGATTAAAAAGCCGCCCAGAATAATCCCTAACGCGATTAAATAATCCTGAACAGTATTGTTATAATAAACTTTTGATAAGATTTCATTCATAGATTTACCACCTTCAACGCACCGCAATTTAAACTAAGACAATGGTTTAACATATTAAACCGAATTGGTGTTACTGTGAATTCGTAAAAATTTCGACGAAATAATTGTCGTAGGCGCCAATAGCAAGTAACTTTCATCGTTTATAACGTTAGCGTGAATGGAATATAATATATTTTTTATTTTCTCTATGGTGGCGATCCTGGCAGTGCTAGGAGCGATGTATTTAAGTCAGTCATCGAGACGCCAGGTCCGCGAAGAAGGACTGGAGAAAGAAAACGAAGAGATCAAGAATGTATTAAAAGCCCAGCAACAAATGCTGGAAGAAGAACGAGCACGTATTGCACTCGATCTTCATGACGATTTAGCACAACTTCTGGCCAGCACCCGGTTAGCGTTGGGTAATTTACGATTAGAGCCCACGCTTTCTAGCCGGAATAAAAGCCTGCTCTTACGCATCGATCATGATCTTAACGATCTGCTTAACAGGGTGCAAAATATTATCTGGAACCTGGCTCCCGAAACATTTCAGGAAAAGGGACTATCTTATGCTATCTGGAAAATGTGTGATCAACTTAAAGAATTACGTTCGTTTCACATTGAATTTCTAGAGATGGGTGAGGTCAAAAGATTGGGGAGTGACGTCGAGCTCTTGCTATTCAGAATTATTCAAGAGATTACCAGCAATGCCATGAAGCATTCGTTAGCCTGGCATATCTTCATAAAAATGTTTTGGTCGGAGACACAACTTAAAGTGGAGATCAAAGATGATGGTGTAGGAAAGGATAAAACGATGCCCACAAAAGTAGATTCGGGACGAGGGCTAATCGGGATTCAGAAAAGGGCTGAAATTATAGGGGCTACAGTAACAACAGAAGACGTTTCTAAAGGAACGTTATTTATAATCTCGTATCCAATTAAGAAGAAATAATTCCATTGCCCAGTGCAAAATGAATTAGCTCATTGGTGTTTTTAGTGTTGGTTTTTCTCAAAATGTCTTTGCGATAACCTTCAATAGTATGCTCGCTTAAGAAAAGCTTCTCTGCAATGTCCTTTGTGCTCAATCCACGCCCTAACAGCACAATAACCTCAAATTCACGTGCGGACAATTTAATTCGAGGTGGATGCTGTAATCCGTCCGGTTTGGATTGTAAAACAATATTTACCTTTTCGTGATAGTAATGTTTCCCCTCTAATACCGTAATGATAGCCGTGTAGATTTCCTGTTGATGCGTCGACTTTTTAAACAGGATGCCGGGTACTCCTGCTCGCATAAGATTAAAGATCATCGCCTCTTCGTCAAAGGCTGTCAATGCAATGATACGGGTGGAAAGTTTAAGCTTATGGATATATTCAATGACTTCAAATCCATCCACAACAGGCATGCGGATATCTAGTAATATAACATCAATGGTGTACTGAGCGAGCAACTCCATCGCTTTTTGTCCGTTCTCAACATCGTATATTTTTGTTACGAACTGCGTTTTCTCAAGCATGGCGCGCAAACTCTCGCGCATGAAAAGATGGTCGTCGGCTACGAGAACTGTAATATTTGTCTTCACCTCGGGGATTGCGTAGAAATTTCAACAAAACAATCTCAAATATACCTCGAAAAGAAGAGTGATTACAACCCCCGGTATTCCGGGGTAATGAAGGCGGCTGGAAGATAGTTGAATGGCATTGAGCTAGCCTTGAATCGTTCGATTGATCATCTCTTGCATCACCACTTTTCAGGAACCTACCCCCTTTCCATTTTTAATGATTTGTTAAGAACCTTTACATTGTGATAACACGCATGGGAGTTGCCGTACACATTTGAACACAGCGTTAGCAACGTCGCTCGAACAACGTCATCAGCCAGTTTTACGATACCCCGGTTTCTAGGGGTTTTTGCGTGACCTATTGCCTTACCGTGTGGATGGGTGTATATTTATTTTTATAAGCTATCAAAACTAATTTTGTTTTCTACGATGAAACCTTGGGCTCCAAATTAGGTTTAGATTTCGTGACCATTCCTTTCGCATTGAGAATGGTTTTCGAACTTTCGTCTGGAAAGCTGAAATGGTAATTTGATATTTTATTAGCCGTTAGCTAAATATAAAAGGCTGTCTCAAAGAGGCAGCCTTTTTTTTAAAGCATAGAAACCACTACGCTTGATGCTCTTAATAACATTCCGTTTTTCTATTCTTATGAAATAATCTTTTTGATCCCGATAATTTCGGTGAATTAAAAACCGTTCATGATAAGACCCCGATAATTTTTTCGATCTTCCCTCAAATCTATTCCTGTATGAAAGACTTCCCCTGGAAAAAAATTGCCATTGGCATGGTGGCAATTGCTATTGTTGCATTCGGCCTATTTTATTATACAGACAGCAAGGGTAAAAAAACCACAGACGCCTACATCAACCCAGCCTTTAGCGAATACATTACATCCTATACTGCCGGCGTAGTTTCCTCTAGTTCTTCAATCCGGATCATCTTGGCAAGTGATGCCGTTGACTCCTCTTTTATAGGCAAGGAGTCAACCGTGAAAATTTTTTCGTTTAGTCCAGGATTGACCGGCAAAACAATTTGGCTAGACAGACGAACCTTAGAATTTAAACCTGAGACAAGAATGCCTTCCGGCCAGATCTACGAGGTAAAATTCCAGCTTGGCAAGCTTCGTTCGGTTTCAGACGAGCTATCCGACTTCCCGTTCTCTTTTCAGGTGATGCCGCAAAATTTTGAAATTTCCGTAGAAAATATCAAGCCGTATGTTAAAACAGAACTTACCCGCCAGCGGATCGAAGGCATATTGAATACAGCCGATTTTGCTGAAGATGCCACGGTCGAGAGTATGCTGATCGCCAATCAGGAAGGAAAGACCCTAAAAGTTAACTGGACTCATACCGCCGAGGGTAAACAACATTTATTCGTCGTGGAGGATGTTGCCCGAAAAGAATCTGCCAGCCTTGTCACCCTGGAGACAGATGGTAAAAATCTCGGCGTCGCGACAAGCGAGCGGAAGGAAGTAGAAATACCTGCGCTTGACGATTTTAAAATTGTAAGTGCGAAGGTCGTCCAAAACCCCAACCAGTACGTTGTTTTGCAATTTTCAGATCCGTTAAAAGAGAAGCAAGAGTTAAGGGGACTAATCACTATTGAGGAAGATCGTTCGCTAACCCTCGAATTCGAAATCCATGATAATGAGATTTGGGTTTACCCGCCTGTCCGTCAATCGGGAACTAAGACATTAAATGTGGAGCAAGGCGTTCGGAATATAAAAGACTACAGGATGAAGACCGCCTCCACTACCGCTGTAGAATTCGAGCAATTAAAACCGTTAGCTCGTTTTGTAGGGAAAGGCAGCATATTGCCAAGCACCGATGGACTGATCTTACCATTCGAAGCTGTAAATCTCAATGCTGTCGATCTCACGATTATGCGCGTCTTTGAAAATAACATGCTCCAATTTTTGCAAGTCAATAACCTGGAAGGTAACTACGATCTTCATCGAGTAGGCAGGCAGTTAGTCAGGGAAAGGATTCAACTCAATAACAAAGGGGTAACTGATATTGGTAAATGGAACAGGTTTACATTAGACCTTGCTAAATTCATTCAACCGGAGCCAGGGGCGATTTATCAGATAACCATAGGCTTTAAGAAAGCGTACGCGTCCTATGTATGCGACGGAGAAGAGATATCGGATGGCCTTGCAGATGTAGACGAAGAAGTTTTGGACGAACAGGTAAACAATGAAGGATATTATGAGGAAGAGTATTATTATGAGGATGACTACGATTGGGAGCAACGCGATAATCCATGTAATTCTTCGTACTACACCAACTCAAGGACCATCAAAAAAAATGTCCTCGCATCTGACTTTGGATTACTGGCCAAACGGGGCACCGAAGGGACGACAACTGTCCTTGTAAACGATTTGAAATCCACCAATCCAATATCAGGTGTTACCCTGGAGTTTTATGATTATCAGCAACAACTTTTAGGCACTACGACAACCTCAACAGAAGGAAAAGCGACTTTTGAATCAAAGGAAAATCCATTCGCCCTCATTGCCAAGAATGGGTCGCAACGAGGCTACTTAAGGTTAATGGACGGAGAATCGTTGTCTCTCAGCAGCTTCGATGTCTCCGGTGATTATGTTAGCAAAGGCCTGAAAGGATTTATTTATGGAGAACGCGGGGTGTGGCGCCCGGGGGATTCGGTTTACCTCAGTTTTATCCTGGAGGATAAAAACAAGATCCTTCCACCGTCCCATCCTGTAGTTTTTGAACTTCAAAATCCGCAAGGTACAGTTGTGAACCGCCAAGTAAAATCGACTTCGGAGAATGGTTTTTACCGACTGGCGACAGCCACCAGCTCGGAAGCTCCTACAGGTAATTGGAGAGCTCGTATAAAAGTAGGCGGCACTGAGTTTAGCCAACAAGTGAAAATAGAAACTGTTAAACCCAACCGACTGAAGATAAATCTCGATGTTGGGCAGGACAAAATTGTGACGCCTGAATTTACGGGAAAGCTTGATGTAAAATGGCTTCACGGTGCGCCGGGGAAAAATTTAAAGGCAGCGTTTGATGTGACGCTTTCAAGGACCAGTACTGCCTTTGCGAAGTATAAGGAATACGTTTTTGAAGAGCCATATAAAAATTATTCCGCCGAGCCTCAACCCGTGTTTGAGGGGTATACCGATGCGGAAGGGAAAGCTACATTCAATGCATCTCTTCCAGCCAATGCAAGTTTCCCTGGTTTTATGACCGCAGTTTTCAGGGGTAAAGTATTTGAAGAAAGTGGAAACTTTAGCATCGATCGATTTAGCCTTCCATTCTTTCCTTACAAGTCATATGCGGGCTTGAAAACTCCGGAAGGCGAACGTTATAGCGGTATGTTATATACGGATACAACGCAACGTGTAGACGTAGTATTTTTAGATGTCGATGGAAATCCAGTCCCCAGGTCCAATGCCAGTATTAATGTGTACCGCTTGAATCGTTATTGGTGGTGGGACAATGCACACGACAATGTTGCCAACTACATCGAAGGCAATAATGCCCAGTTGATGAGCTCCGGCAAGCTTACTGCCGCGAATGGAAAGGCGCAATGGTCATTCAAAATCGCTGCTGCAGATTGGGGTACTTACTATATTAAAGTATGTGATCCGGTTTCTGGACATTGTACCGGCCAAACAGTATATATCGATCAGCCTGGTTACTATGGCCGCAATAGCCGGGAAGAAAAGGGCGCAGCGACACAGCTTTCTTTTTCCGCTGATAAGACAAAATACAATGTTGGAGAAAAAATGACTTTTATCCTGCCAGGAAGCGGTGAGGGACGCGCGCTGGTATCGGTAGAAAATGGAAGCAGGATCCTATCGACTTTCTGGGTTCAAACTAAAAAAGGCGATACACCTTTTTCTATTGAGGCTACAAGCGAGATGACACCAAATATTTTTGTAAACGTAAGTCTGTTGCAGCCGCATTCTCAAACGATCAACGATTTGCCCATCCGGTTGTATGGAGTCATTCCAATCGGAATAGAAGATCCCTCAACGCACCTCGAGCCTGTTATTTCCATGGCTGAAGAATTTCAACCAGGTCAGGAAGTAAAGATCAAAGTGTCAGAGAAAGCAAATCGTAAAATGACTTTTACACTGGCGATGGTGGATGAAGGTCTTCTGGATATTACAAAATATAAAACGCCTGAGCCATGGAAGAAATTTTATGCACGCGAAGCGCTGGGAGTCAGAACGTGGGACTTGTATGATCAGGTGATGGGTGCATTTGGTTCTCGCATCGAACGACTGCTCGCAGTAGGCGGTGATGCTGAATCGGAAGCTGAAGAGGAGGATCCTCGAGCCAATCGTTTTAAGCCGGTTGTAAAATTCCTAGGTCCCTTTACCATTGAAGGTGGCGAAACCAAAGAGCTTAAGTTTATCATGCCCCAATATATTGGTTCGGTGAAGACGATGGTTGTTGCGGGATATGAAGGCGCTTATGGACACGCAGAAAAAGCAACCCCCGTGCGCAAACCATTAATGGTATTAGCAACCTTACCACGCGTGCTGGGTCCCGAAGAAACGGTAAAGCTGCCTATTACTTTATTCACGCAAGACAAAAAAATAAAAAGCGTCAAACTTGAAGTAAAAACGTCAGGCCCGGTTTCGGTGGTGGGGGAAAAAACAAAAAACGTTACGATGTCTGCTTCGGGTGATCTGACGGTTGACTTCGACTTGTCCGTTAAGTCGGCTATTGGGATTGGTAAAATTACGGTGATTGCTTCATCCGCATCGTACGAGTCATCGGATGAAATCGAAATTGAAATTCGGAATCCCAATCCACCTGTAAGTCAGGTGAGTGACATGTTTTTGGAAGCCGGGAAATCCTGGAATGGAAATGTTACACCGGTCGGAATAGCCGGGACAAATTCGGCGGTGTTGGAGATTTCCTCTATACCACCCATTAATTTAGGATATCGCTTGCGTTATTTGATGGAGTATCCACATGGTTGTATCGAACAGACTACATCTGCCGCTTTTCCTCAACTTTATCTTGATGTAGTAAAGGATCTCACCGAGGCTGAGATAGCAAGAACCAAGTACAATGTTACCAAGGCCATCGAGCGACTGAAAATGTTCATAACACGGGATGGAGGTTTTGCCTACTGGCCCGGTAACGATGATTCTGATAGTTGGGGTTCTACCTATGCCGGGCATTTTTTGCTGGAAGCCG
>CAZAHL010000133.1:0-18127 GCA_964484845.1 uncultured Chryseolinea sp.
ATGAGGAATGAGCAATAAGCAATAAGCAATAAGCAATAAGCAATGGACATGATGTTGCTGCGGGTTGTGGGGGGATTGGTGACACCTGGAGGGCCCATTATGTGGCCTTTGTGCTCAGTGAGTTCATCTGTCTAAACACTGTAACGCTCCGAATTGCATTTTTTTGGAGTGGAAGACGGTACAGCAAATGCCAATAAACTGGCAACTACTCGTGCTTTAAACTCTCCACTGGGTTCTTTAGGGCAACTTTAAGAGTTTGTAGACTGACGGTGGTTAAAGCTATTGCTAATATCAACATCATAGGGCCAACGAAAATCCACCATGCTAAGTCAATTTTGTAAGCGTAATTTTCCAACCACAGGGAAAGGCCATAGAAGACCAATGGAATTCCGATTGTGCTTGCGAGGAGAATGAGTTTTAGTAAGTCCATGGTGAAAAGTCGGATGACGTTGGCGGCTGTCGCACCCAATATTTTACGAATTCCAATTTCCTTTGTTCGCTGAACGATGGAATACGATGTCAATCCAAAAAGTCCCAGGCAAGCGATGAGCAAGGCCAGACCTGAAAATAAATTTATCAACCTGCCGAATTGTTGATCATATTGGTATTGCTTGTCAAAATAGGTATCCAGAAAAAAATAGTTGAAGGGATGGTCTGGAAAATGACGTGACCACGACGTTTGAATTTCCTTAATGACAAGTTGAACATCTTCACCTGTGTAATTCACAGCAAAATACTCCAGTGCCCTGGGCTGAAGAATAAAATACAACGGTTTAAGATTTTCTTTTAAAGAAAGCTGGTGAAATGAATTTAGCACACCGACAATCTCATAGTCAGCACCCCAATACGTTGAAATGTGTTTATGAACAGCGTCCTCCGGAGATTTAAAACCCAGCAACCTGGATGCAGTTTCGTTGATGAGCACCGCCCGCTTACCTTCGTTTCCGCGATCGGATGGGAAGTCTGGAGAAAAATTCCGGCCTGCTAACAATTTCGCTTGAAGCGTGGAGATGAAATCAAAATCAATTCCAATTGCCTGTAAGCGATACGCTTTTTCAGGATCATTCATTTCAGCTTTAAATTCCGTTCCCCAGTTTGGCAAGTTCCCTGGCAAATGGGATAAAGCTGTTATGTTGGCAATGAAGGCATTTGCCCGGATCTCTTCCTTGAATGCGTTTGCCTTGCTCATATAAGATGAATCGATGACATATCCGCCACCAGAAGTTGACCACGTCTCCTTGTCAAAGTTTAAGGCTTTAATGATTAGAACTTTATCGATATTAATACCTAATTCCTTTGAACGCATAAAGGATAACTGATGATAAGCAACGACTGTAGTGATGATCAGGATAAGCGCTGTTGTAAATTGAAACACAACGAGCACTTTTCTCACTGAAAAATTTTTGCCATTGTTTAGTGTGCCCTTCAACGCCTTTAGTGTATACACCTTTGATATGACTAATGCAGGATAAAAGCCGGACAGCATTGTACTGACCAACATAAAAAGAGCTAAGTATCCTAATATCCACTTATCGTAGAGTGCGATAGAATCCAGGGGAATGGCGGCCAATGTTGAAAAGTAAGGCAGCAACAGGTAGACCAATACCATGGCAATAATGACGGAAAGAAAATTAAAGAGGCCCGACTCCGTAAGCACTTGTGTTATCAAGGCGCCGCGTGTTGCTCCGATCACTTTCCGGACGCCGATGGACTTTGTCTTTTCCTCCGATATTGCAGTGGAAAGATTGACATAATTAATCCACGCTATGATCATTATTACAATCGCAAGCGCTCCTAACGCATGCACTAGTGCACCATTCCCATTCACTTCTAATTCCTCCTGAAGGTTAGAGGACAGATGGATCGTCGTAAGCGGTTGCAATTGGAAAGTACTTATTTGCCCATAGTCATCCTTGTTATTTTTAAGTCCGTTTTTTGCAACCGCCAGGTTAGCAAGTTTGGCTTCTAATGAAAGCACCTGGGAAGGTTGGTTTATATAAACATAAGTTTGTCCCGTCCAATCCCAGAATCCAACTTCGCCATTCCAGAAATTTTTAGCACGCTCCTGAGAATGCGTGAGCAGGTCAAATTTAAAATGTGAATTCGCAGGCACATCCCGAAAAACACCGGCGATCTTATAACGTCTGTTTTCAGAGCCGTCCTTTACTTCAAGAAATTTGCCGACAGCGCTTCCCGAAAAATAAGTTTTCTCGTAGGATTCAGAAATCAGAGCGGAGAATGGCTCGTTCAAAACGACTAGAGGATCTCCTTCCCTAAGGGGAAAAGAAAACACCTTGAAAAAATGGTGATCCACTTCAAAAGCTTTAAATGCTTGAAGCGATACTAGCTTTTTGTTTTGACCTTCATAGCGTATAAAAGTATTGTCAGAATCAAATTTGTAGATGGTAGTTGCTGCTTTTACTTCCTGAAAATCTTCTTTTAAAGCATGACTTATTCCTTCGTGGGTATTAGTCTCGCGATTAATAATCTCATTTTGCAACGTGACCGTTGTTGAAACTCTGTAAATATTTTCTGCCCCTTTGTGGAACTGATCATAACTCAACTCAAACCTCATGTACAGAGAGATCATTATACACGCAACCATGCTCACCGACAATCCGAGAACATTGATGGTGGAAAACACTTTATGTCGGATAAAATTCCGACCGGCAAGGACAATATAGTTTAGAAGCATGTGGAGTTGATTTATGTCAATTGAAAGTTTGTTAAGTTAATCGTGAAATGTTAAAAGTTAATCGTAGAAATGCCCTCATAGTCAACGATTTCTAGTAAAAACAAAACCCTCCATCCCATGCTTAATTTAGCACTAGGTCTAAAAAAAAGTAGCGTACTCCAACAGAATTTTTGGCGAGCCTGCCGTTCCTCAAACTTTTTTACATCTCGTTTATACTTTTGGATAAAATCTCCTTCAATCTCCTCGTACAAATGATCGGGACAAATAGATCTAAGGAAACACAGAGCCCATTTAGGAGGAATTACATCATTTGAATTTGTATTCATACAAGGATGTTAAAAATTATATTTTCAAAATTGAATACCAAAGGCATATCCGGGCCAAAACTCACTTTTCAATTCTCCTAGTTTGCCGGTGGAAATCTTAACGCTTCGTATTTTATAAACATCCCCATCTCCTTCGTCTTCCAGAATAAAGTAATTTAAGGACAAAGCGGCAAAAAAATACAAGGAGCGCCAACGTTTGCCATAGTCCAGATTAAGGCGGCTTAGCAGGTTGAAAGAATCGTCAAAGCTTAACGACCGATTCAGATGCAAAAATTTTAATCCGTAATTAATGACTCTTCTTTTATTGAAAGGGGAAGGCATGATGGAAGCCTTGTTATACAGTACCTTTTGAAAACCGTACCCAAATCCCCAGGTCTTTTGAAAATGGTCATATCCTATGATTAAAGCATTTTGATTATAAATTTGATTGGCGTCATCGTACGGCATCTCAGAACCTATAATCCAAGTACAGTTTAGACAATTACCGGTCGTGTATTCAATATTAGTAACGAATAATTCATCATAGTAAAGACGGAAGTAAGAACCTTTCGAGCCATAGTTTAGAAGCCCAACGGGAGTTCCCATCCTTACCCTTTCCTTAGAAGGATTTCTGTTGAAAAAATTCACTAGCCCGATCTGTTTACCCCGGACATCACCACCGAAATTAATCAAACCTATTTGAACTCCGTCCATCTCTTTGCTAAAGTTTAGTAAGCCCAGCTGCAATCCCCTGGAAGGAGTAGGTGGCGTCGATTTTTTTCCTTTCATGCGACGCGCTTTGTTTATCACCCCCAATTGAATTCCAGAAAGTTGCGCATCCGTATAGTTGAAAAGGCTGCTGATCTGAAAACCTCCGACAGATTCTTTCGTAACATTATAAATCCCAGCCAATTGCAATCCGATGGAAGAACCTCCGGCGCTATTGCCAATTCCTGCGAGTTGAACACCCTTAACATCATTTCCTACAACGTTGAGGCCACCTGAAAACTGAAATCCTGACGCATGGTTAAGGACGTAGTTCAAAAAACCGGAAATCTGAATTCCTTTCCGATTGACTTCAAAATTTTCAGTGTTGATAAGTGTTCTTTCTTCAGGTAAAGTAAGATTTATGAAAGCATTCGTACCGACAATGTTAGCAAGTCCAGCGATTTGAATTCCAGTTGTGGTTTTCATATTGCTGTTGGTAAATATGCCCAGTTCAAAAATCCTATTGCCTGCTGAAAGACCGCCGAAAAGATTAAAGGAGTATTGGTTGTAATAGGAGCCACTGCTGATGCCATTCGTACTAATTCCCGGAAAAAGAGAAAACTGAAACCTTTTTTCATATTCGCGGATTTTCTTTTTTACTTGCGCGTTAACATCCGTAATGGAGATTAAAAGGAAAATTAGTGCGCATCCAAAAGACTTATTGCACATGTTACCAGGTTTGAAGGTAAAGAGTCTATTAAATTTATAGTTCCTATGAGGGGTACATAGAACTATCAGTCAACACAACAGCACCTTAATTCAAACTTCAATTCTATCCATTTATTGTTTCATACCGTATCAATTCCCCTTTTCTCAACACACCATATTATTTGTTGAGCTATTCATTTCTCGACGATCCGACGGGATTTGCAGAAGCGGTTTTGTATACCTTGAAGATGACCGTTAGATCGCTATCAACGCACCCGACACATCTGCAATGATTTGGCTATTGTCATTCATACTTCAAAGAATCGACGGGATTTGATCGCGCTGTTTTAAGCGATTGAAACAATACTGTTAAGAAGACAATGCCAAACGCCACTATCGTTATCAACAAATACAGTAAATAATTAAGTTTGGTTTGATACGCGAAATTTTCCATCCACAGGTTGGTAACCCATAAAGAAAAAGGGATGACAATTATAGAAGAAAGCAAGACAAGGAATAGAACACCTTTAGAAAGCAGGAAGATAATGTCAGGTATATTTGCGCCAAGTACTTTCCTAACACCAATTTCCTTCGTGCGTTGAGCAGCGGTAAAGGCTGATAGTCCTACTAAGCCAAGTAAAGAAATAAAAATGCAGATGTACGACAAAAGCGACAACAACCTGTTCTGAATTTCGTCGGCTTTGTATTGCTCATTGAAACGTTCGTCAAGGAAGAAATATTCAAATGGGCGGTTGGGGTCATATTGCGACCACTTGCTCTTGACGTAGGCAATGGTTTCCGGTAGATCTTCACCATCTACTTTAAGATGAAGGTAGCCGCCCTCTCCTCCCCCTTTGATTATCAGGAGAGGTTCGACTGCATTATGTAACGATTTGAAATTGAAATCTTTTACTACGCCAATGATGTGCCCTGGAATTTCACCGTGGAAAAACTTCATTTTTTTTCCAACAGCGTTAGTCCCCCAACCCATTAGCTTAACCGCTGCTTCATTGACTATATAAGGAGTCTCAGATATTGAAACTGGACCTGTTTTAAAATCCTTACCCTGTATGATTTTCAAGTCCATTGTCTTGATGTAATCCTCACCAACAAATAAGGTGGTGAATCCCGTTTGCTTCATTCCTGTTTCGCTTTCTGCCCAGAAATTTCTTATCCCTCCAACATTAGTACCAACCACATTGTCCGCTGTTGATGCAGCCTTAATATGAGGGTGTTGCAGAAAATCATTTTTGATAGCCTGAATCTGTTTCTCCACCAACGTATCCTGTATGGGCAAGATAAGAACATTGTCTTTGTTAAAACCCAGCTCTTTGTTTCTTACGTAGTCTATCTGATTCCGCATGAACAATGTGCAAACCACCACAAAAATCGAGATGGCAAATTGAGTGGCGATCAATACTTTCCTAAAAAGATGACTTGACTTCCTATTTTTAAAGGTCCCCTTCAGGGCAGCAAGCAAGGGTACGGAAGGAAGATAAATCGCCGGATATAGTCCTGATATGATCCCAATGGCTAACGTAATTCCCACGGAGCTAATCACGAGAAATGGATTGTGAAGGAAGTCGAGCGTAAGTCTTTTACCTATTAGTTCGCTGAAGCTCGTTAGATTCAACACCCCATACACTAAAAATATAGCCAACGTCAGTGAGACCAAAGACAATAAAATGGATTCACTCAGAAAAGAAAATATCAGGACTCGCTTGCGCGTACCCACTAGTTTCCTCACAGCAATTTCGGTAGCTCTGCTTACGGCCTTTGCCGTAGAAAGATTCATGTAGTTGATGCAGGCCAGCAGAATGATAAAGATTCCTATAGCTGTAAACCCGTAGAGATAGGCGATGTTTCCTTGAGGCTCGTCCCGATCAAGATCAGAATGGAAATGAATATCTTCCAGCGGCTCGAGAATGGGGGTGTATTTCCCTCCCACCTCCACTCCAAAAGACTTAAAATATTTGTCGAAAAGGGCGGGAAATTTCAGATGAAAATCCTGCGGGTTAAAATCATTCGGGACCAGCAGATAGAGGTAAATCCCCGGGTTCCAGAAATTTTCTGATTCAATTTTTGACCCCATAATCCAATGGCGATTGGATAAAAGCATATCGAATTTAAGATGCGTATTCTCCGGCGAGTCTTTGATAACGCCCGTCACTAACCAGGATTCATTGTCAATAAGTAACGATTTTTCGAGAGGGTCAGCATCTCCAAAATATTTCCTGGCTATGGTTTCTGTTATCACAGCAGCATGAGCCCTATTCAGGCAGGTCTCAGGATTTCCAGAAATAAACTCGTGCGTAAATACCTTGAAATAAGTGGAGTCAGTATCCATGATTCTTTCTTCATAAAAAGCTTTTTGTTTCCCTTTATTTTCATACGTTACCAACGTGCGCCTCCAGCCATCGTCGATTCGAACAACTTCTTGTATCTCGGGGAGTTCTTCTTTTATAATAGTTCCAAGGTCCATAGCAGAGCGAGCCCAACGAAAATCAAGGCCTGTTTGCTGTTGATGGCACCCCACGCGGTAGATTCTTTTGTAATTAAGATGATGCTGATCGTAGGTGAGATCATTTTGAAGGCTCAGTAACAGAACAATGCTTACGGCAATGCCCAGTGTCAGCCCCAGTACATTCAGAATAGAAAAAAATTTGTCTTTAAGAAAAATGCGCGTAGCGAACTTCAGATGATTGAGCATCATATCTAATTGATTTAGTTCGAATGAAAATTTATTTCTTAAAATAATTGCAGGCCTGAAAAACCTGATTGTGTTCCATATCAACCGTCTCTTTGCTTTTCTCTCTCCATGCTCCCTTACATCACGATTAAATTTCTGAATGAGGTCGCCTTCAATTTCCTCATGCAAATGGTTTGGGCAAAACCATTTGAGAAAACGAAGCGCGAAGATTGAAGCAAGTTGTCCTTTCTGGTATTTCACCTTTTAAATCAATTCTAATATGTACTTGTATTTTAAAACCGAATTGTAACAGAAATCAAAATTCCGATTCACAATCCAGAGACATGCAATAAAAAACTTCCTATTCATAGCGAATCGCTTTAACAGGATCAGCGTTGGCAGTCACAATCGTTTTATAACTCACCGTAACGGTCGCTACAAAAACTACCAAAAATCCAGAGATAAGAAATACGCCAGGGCCAACACTTATGCGATTGGCAAAATTGCTCAGCCATGTCTCCATCGTAAAATAAATCAATGGCCATGCAATGACATTTGCGAGAACCACCGGTTTAATAAATTCTTTTGACAATAAATAAGTGATGCTGGTCGCGGTTGCACCCAGTATTTTTCTGATTCCGATTTCTTTTGTTCGCTGTAAGGTGGCGAAAGACGATAAGCCAAAAAGGCCAAGGCAGGAGACTACAATTGCCAAGGCGGCGAAGAGAGAAAATACGTTGCTGAATTTTTCTTCCTTGTAATATTGCTTATTGAAAAAATCATCCAGAAAGAAATAATCATAAGGATCTCGAGGAAAGAACTTCTCGTATTCTATTTTTATTTTGCCGATCAACGAGGGGTGACTACCTTTTTCAAACTTGACAATGTACAACGGCGAATAGACCGTGTAGAGAGAAAAAAACATAGGATTGACATCCCTGTGCACGGACATCTGGTTAAAATCATCAACTACTCCTATCAGTGTCCAGGTCTTGCCGATACCAGCTACTGAAATTTTATGGTTGATAGCTTCTTCAGGGGAAGAGAAACCAAGCGCCCTCACTGCGGATGCATTTAAGATAACGGATAGTGTATCACGGGCAAATTCCCTGGCAAAAGTCCTTCCGGCGATCAACTTGATCCCCAACGTTGAAAAGTAGTCATAACTAACCCACGCACCTTTAACAAATTTGCTCGCTGAGATTGGATCTTCATATTTTTTGATGAGTCCACCGTCCAATATTTCTTCTCCTGGAATTGTGTTTCCGCCAGTCACTGACTTTATCTCCGGATATTTTAATAACTCAGTGACAAAATTGGCCGTATGCTTTTGATAGGTTGGAGTTAGCTCATCCTCTGTAACTCCAGGCCCCCGAATCACCATCAATTCGGTCATGTCAAATCCAAGATTGCTGGTCTTCATGTGACTTAATTGCAAGTAGACAATCATAGTACCAGCTATAAGTGTTACCGATGCTGCAAATTGAAAAACCACCAGAGACTTGCGTATCAAAATTCCTGAACGGTTGGCACCAAGTTTACCTTTAAGCACCGCCGCGGGACGATACGATGAAAGAACGAATGCAGGGTAAAATCCTGCAACCAACGATCCTATCAGAAGAAAAATAGTCAGGTTCTTCCAGAAGGCAAACGCTGTTAAAAAATCCAAAGTAAGCTTTGAGTTTGTTAGGAAATTGAAATAAGAGAGTCCCAGGGATACCATTGACATTGCAAGGATGATGGCAAGAAAATTCATCACCAACGACTCAACCAAAAATTGCCCGATCAATTGAGATTGAAGGGCGCCAATTGTTTTCCGGACGCCAACTTCCTTTGCACGTTCCATAGCACGGGCAGTGAACAGATTGATGTAGTTGATCCAAGCAATCAAAAGAATAAAAAAAGCAATGATCATAAGAAAGAACACGGCCTCAGAATCGCCTTGCAGATCAGGCTCTGGCTCCTTGTCAAGTTTCGAATACAAATGAATATCGGTAATAGACTGCAACAGAAATTCCTGCTTATGGCCGAATTCGCGATTGATTTTGCTTCGCTCGCGTTCAAAAACTTTTTGAAACCGCTGATTAAAAGAAGCAACCTCCGCAGTCGGATCAAGAAGTATGTATCCATAGTAGTCGTTATCCCCCCAGCTTGTTTCAGCTTCACCCTCTGACCACCATTTGATAGTCTCATAGGAAATAAGAAAATCAAATTTTAGGTGAGAATTTTCAGGAACATCTTTGGCTACCCCTGTGACCTCGAAGTTTTCATTTCCGTCTATTCCAATAATTTTTCCAAGTGCCGGTGTATCGCCAAAATATTTCCTGGCCGTACTTTCTGATATGACAACCGTTCGAATTTTTGTCAACGCCGTTTCAGGGTCACCGGAAATTAAAGGGAAGGTGAATATTTTCAGGAAATCAGGATCAACCATCAACACCTTGTCTTGCCGAAACTTAATATTGTTATACGATATCACTAACCCGGGAAATGGGCAGGCGCGTGCAAACGCCTTTACGTCCGGCATCATTTCCTTCATGAACGGAGCAACACGAGGTGGCGCCATTGCGGAATTTGTTGTTTCGTTATTCTTAAAATGTGCAGCGGAATAAGTAATACGGTAAAGATCTTTATAGTTAATGTGGAATTTATCGTAGCTCTTCTCATAGCTTACATATTGAACGATGAACAGAAATGCCGCCATGCCGAGTGCAAGTCCTATTATATTCAGCGCAGAATACATCTGATTTCTACGGATGGTTCTGAAACTGATGCTGAAGTAATTTCGGAGCATGGATGCGTTTATTATTTCTAGTGAAAATTTATTTCGTAGGACTATTCCGGGTCTTATGAATCGTAAGGAATTCCAAATCAATTTTTCCCCCGCTTTACTTCTTCCATACACTATTGCATCGCGATTAAATTTGTGAATCAAATCACCTTCAATTTCTTCGTACAAATGATCGGGGCAAGTCCATTTTAGAAAACGGAAAACAATGCCTACAATATTTATCCTGGTTCTAAAACTCAATCGGTTATCCCTTTATTGCACGCTTATTCCCCTTTTACAATGACTTGTATTCTATTGAACTTTAATTACGTCAACTGGATTCATACTCGCTGCTTTCCACGAGGAATATCCGCCGGAAAGGAGCGCTAATAAAAATGAAAAAAACATTACTCCTAAAAACAAAAGGCCGCTGACTTCTGTCCGATAGGCAAAATTATCAAGCCATTCCTTCATTAATAAATAAGCTACTGGCAGAGCAACGATGTTAGCTGTTAGGACGATCCTTAAAAAATAACCTACATGGAGCGTTGCAATTTGCCCAACGGTGGCGCCCAGCACTTTGCGAATTCCAAACTCTTTCATTCGCTTTACTGACATATAAAGCGACAGCGAAAATATTCCCAAGGCAGAGATCAAGACGATGATTAGCGTACCTACCTGCAAGGATGCAAAGGCTTTATCCTCATCCTGATATTGACGTTTATAGAGATCTTCTACCACTCTTACATCCGCTAAAAAACCGGGCATCAATTTCTCATATGTTGAGGTTATCGCTGGAAGCATTTCTGAAAGAGGACCTTGTACTTTTACATTGAGCGAATTTCCAGGCCAGGAGCCCGGCTGTAGTCTTATTATAACCGGTTCAATTTGTTTGTGCAGGGATAGGATATTAAAATCTTTTACCACGCCAATCACAATGCCTTCCATAGCCTTATGATCTTCATCCGCATATCCTGCCACCATCCTTTTGCCAAGAGGGTTTTTCCACCCTAATTCCTTTGCAGCAGTTTCATTGATGATAAACGCCGAACGGGTATCGGATAAATTTTCAGTTTGAAAATTCCTCCCCGCAACGAGGGTAATACCCATCGTTTTAAAATAGTCATGATCTACAAACATTTCATTAAGCAATACCCTTTCCATTTTATCATTCTGCTCTATCTGGTACCATCCTTTAAAATATGTAGATATAGGCATCAGGTAATAAGAATAAGATACCGATTCAACACCAGCGAGCCGGCTTAATTCATTCTTTAGAACAGAAATTCTTTCGGGTGGATATTCGTCGGGCATAACAAGTGAAACAACTTGTGTGCGGTCATAGCCAAGATCGATCTTTTTCACAAAGGAAACCTGTTTACCTACTATAACCGTTGTACAAATGCAGACAATAGAAATTGCATATTGAATGAGAAGCAAAATTTTTCCAACCCGCATACTGCTACCATAACCGGAATTTGATCTCAATTCCTCCGCAGGATTCTGTATTGCCAGGCGATACGATGGATATACCGCTGAGAAGGCTACTAATAATACGATAACGGTCCCCATGAGAAGAATCGCAGGCCCGCGCATCAACATTTCAAATTGCAGACTTGAATCCAGCATTGCTGACACGGTGGGGAAAAGCAGATACAAAAGTGTTACTCCTATGATCAATGCGACAATAGATATAATGACAGCTTCCAACGCCACCTGAAAGCCGATTTGCCTTTTTCGCGCGCCCAGTACTTTGCGGACCCCAATCTCCCGCGTTCTTGTATCAAAATCCGCTATAGAAAGATTGACGTAGTTAATGCCTGCAATAATCAATAAAAAAATACCCAGCAACGAAAAAATGTGTACATACAACGCATTGCCTTTTTTACTGAACTCCATTTTGAGAGTCTTTTCAAGAAAAATATTAGTAATTGGCTGAAGGTAAATACTAAAACCCTTTTCTGCGCCGTCCTCACTCTTACCGATGTTCTTTTGAAGGATCGGTAACATTTTATTTCCGGCTTCATTTGGGTCAGCCTGATCTTTCAATCGCACGTAAAGATTCAGCGAACCATCCCATGTAATTTTCCATGAATTCAGGTCCGGGTTTCCAAGGGATCCAAAACTGTGGATGGCATTGATAACCAGATGTGAGTTTGATGGAAAATCCTGGATGATCGCGGTGACATTCAACGTCCGGTCCGAATGATCTGGGGACGTAATCACTTTACCAATCGGATCTTCACCACCAAAAATTTGCCTGGCCAGACTTTGCGTTAATACGATGGAACCAGGTTGACGGAGTGAATTTTTATCTCCCCGAAGGAATGTAAAAGATAATACGTCAAAGATCGAACTATCCGCCTCCACAAACCCTGAAAGTCTAAACAATTTATCGTTATACTCAATCATTACACGGCTAGCTACACCAAACCGAGTATATGAAATTACCTCAGGAAGCGCTTCCTTCATGGAAGGACCTATGGCCGGTGGAACCATCGAATAAGATGCCATCTTACCATCTTCATTCCGGGTTGAGTTTACGCGATAAACGTTTTTATAATCTTGATGAAATTTATCAAAGGACCTTTGGTATGAAACGTAAAGAACGATAATAAGCAAGCTGAAAATGGCTAATGTCAGACCTCCGAGTTTGAAAATAAAATTGACTTTATTTTTCAATAAATGTCGATAAGTCGTTTTAAAATAATTTTGCAACATGGGCATTTGATAAAGATTGAATGAAAATTTATTTCGTAGCACAATCCCCGGCCTGAAAAATCTTATTGTATTGCTTATCAATCTTCTTTTCGCCCTTCTTTCTCCAATCTCTTTTACATCCCGATTAAATTTCTGAATCAGGTCTCCTTTTATTTCCTCATACAAGTGTTCGGGGCAGAACCATTTCAAAAAGCTAAAAATCCATCCTGATATTTTGAAGTCACTCATGTTTTAAAGTCTCCGCAGGTTTTGTCATAGCAGCTTTCAGCGTCTGCGAGGAGACGGAGAAAAAGGCTGTCAGCAAAACCAGGACGCCGGCAATCACAAAGACCCACGGACTGATACTTGTCCTGTAGGGAAACGACTCCAGCCATTTGTCCATTAACCACCATCCCAACGGAGTGGCTATTATTATTGAGATAAGAACGGGTTGCATGAAGTCTTTAGACAAAAGCGTAACGATTCCCGAAACGCTGGAACCCAGCACTTTGCGGATCCCGATCTCACGCGTACGTTGCAACGTCATGAAAGATGCAAGGCCAAGAAGGCCTAGCGAAGCGATAAAAATGGCCAGCACGGTGAAGAGTGTAAAAACCTGCCCGAATCTGTCTTCGCGTTCATATTGGCGGTTAAAAAACTGGTCCAGAAAAAAATAATCAATAGGGTTACCGGGAAAAAAGGAATCCCAGGGTTTACGAATGGCCTCTAGTACATCCGTGTAATTTCGACTTTCAAGTTTCAGTGAATAAAACTCTGCGGCTGGTCTCAAATGAAAGACAACGGGAATAACTTTAGCCTTTAATGACATCTGGTGAAAGTCTTCCATTACTCCCACGATCTCCACAGTATCACCCCAGTGTTTCACAAACTCACCTACTGCTTCCTGGGGGCTTTTAAATTCCAGCTCGGCAGCCAGCGATCTATTAATAATTACTTTTTCCTTGTCGCTGGGAAATTGCTTGTCAAAATTTCTACCTGCAATCAGTTTTATCTTGTACTGCGGAACAAACTCATGATCGATCGCAGCCGTGGTTACAATGTTGATTCCCTCGGGCCCACCGGATAATCTACTGATACCGCTTGTCCAATAATTTTCTTCTCCGGGGATGCTGGAGGAAGCCGTAATGCCCTTGACTCCAGGTATGCGCAGTACTTCCGTCTTAAAAGCTTCGAAGTCCTGCTGATATAAAGAATCAACGATTCCCGGCTGCTTCAATACAAGGGTCTGATCAATGCTTACACCCAGGTCTTTATTTTTCATGAACAACAGCTGCTGATACACAATCAACGACCCGCTGATGAGGAACACCGAAGCCACGAACTGAAAAACCACCAGCGCCTTCCTTAAAAAATTTCCGCTCGCGGAACGCATGATCTTTCCTTTCAGCACAGCGACAGGTTTGAATGACGAGAGGATAATGGCTGGATAAAATCCGGAAAGAACTGCGCCCACAAAAAACAAACCCAATACCAGCAACCAGAATTCACGCTGCAAAAGAAAGTCAATGGGGAGATTCCAGCCTGTCAGTTCTGAAAATGTAGACCATGAAACCCTAACCATGATAATCGCTAAAAGGGCGGCGATCACATTTAAAATGAAAGACTCAATAAGAAACTGGCCGATCAGATGGCTTCTGAAAGCCCCCACCACTTTTCTCACTCCAACCTCATTGGCGCGTTTGAATGAACGGGCAGTTGCCAGGTTAACATAATTCACCCATGCAATGATGAGTATAAACAAGGCAATGATACTGAGTGCATAGACGGAGTCTCCATCGCGAAGATCTTGTGGAGAAGTCTCGTAAAGAAGATTGGAATACAAATGGATATCCGTTAATGGCCGGATTATGAATTCTTGCTTTCGGTTGTGTTTTTTCCACTCCTCTCCTCTTACATTCAAAAGGTATGCATCCCATTTTTTCTGAAGAGCATTTACATCGGTATTCGGTTTTAACAAAACAAAACTATAGAAATCATACCAGCTCCACGAGGTTTCGGAATCATTTTTGGTCCAGGCGTTTATAGTCTCATACGAGATTAAGAAATCAAATTTGATGTGAGAGTTTTCAGGCACATCTTTAAATATACCCGTGACTTCCAACGAAAGCTCATGGCCCTTGGCGAGAAGTCTCTTGCCAATAGCGTCCTCTTCTTTAAAATATTTGCGGGCTGTGCTTTCGGAGATAATAACTTTATCCGTGCCCTTCAAGCAAGTTTTAGAGTTTCCTTGAAGCAATCTGAAATCAAAAACTTTAAAGATCATCGTATCCGCAAATTGCACACGGTCCTCCCGGAAGCTGAGGGGTTCTTCACCTGACTTTTCATACGTAATAACACCATGAAAGGGAAGGAAGCGCGTATATTCTTCCACTTCGGGAAAATTGTTTTTCAACGCGGGCCCAACCATAGGAACCGCCACCGCGCTTTCAAAATTCAGCTGTCCGTTTTGCCATCCGTTATATTGAATACGGTAAATGTCTTTTGCCCTGGAATGAAAGGTATCAAAGCTTCGTTCGTATTTAACATATTGGATGATCAGCAAACTGGCTGCCATTCCTATAGACAATCCAATCACATTGAGCAATGTATAGGATTTTTGTCGGATGAAATTTCGGAAGGTAATTTTGACGTAGTTGCGTATCATATAAAATTGAATTAACTGTAACGAAAATTTATTTCGCAGCACAATCCCCGGCCTGAAAAACCTTACTGTGTTCCTTACCAATCTTCTCTTCGCCCTGTTTTCTCCAACGTCTTTTACATCCCTATTAAATTTCTGAATCAGGTCTCCTTCTATCTCTTCATGCAAGTGTTCGGGACAAATTGCTTTGAGAAACATTACAATCCACTTCGGAGGATGTAACTTGTCATTCATACTTCAACGTCTTGGCTGGATCAACCAGGGAAGCCTTGAGCGTTTGAAAACCAACGGAAAGAAAAGCAATAATCAACACGGCTGCTCCCGCCAATAAAAACAGCAATGGATTTATTTCGATCCGGTAAGGAAAGTCCTCAAGCCACGTGCTCATGATCCACCACGCAAGCGGCCACGCAATTACATTGGCCATCAGTACAAGCTGAATAAATCCTTTCGACAAAAGCAGAACGATATTAGAAGGACTTGATCCCAGTACCTTACGAATACCAATTTCCTTTGTGCGCTGCATGGTCATGAAGGAAGCAAGACCGAAAAGTCCAAGGCAGGCGATGAAAATGGCAAGTAAAGTGAACAGACTGAAGAGCTGACCAAACTGTTTGTCATTTTTATACTGGCGACCGAAAAACTGATCAAGGAAAAAATAATCTATCGGATTACCTGGAAAAAAAGTCTCCCAAGGCTCTTCGAGGGACGCAAGAATATCTTTGTAGTTTTGGGTTTCTATTTTAAATGCAAAGAAATTGGAAGAACCTGGTGTAAACCTGAATACCAGCGGAGTGACAGCCTCCTTTAAAGACATCTGATGATAGTTCTCCAATACGCCTACGATCTCGAAAGTATCGCCTTGAACAACTTTTTGACCGATTGCTGCCTGAGGATCATCAAAATCAAGTGCATCCGCCATGGCGCGATTGAGGATCATACTTTTTCTTTCATTGGTGTGGTCGTGGTCAAAGCCCCGTCCCGCTGCAAGTTTGAGATTGAATGAAGGAATATAATCGTGATCGATGCCCACGGTATACCCAGCTATTGAACTCTCGGGGCCTCCGTTGAATCGTCTGATTCCACTGGCCCAAAAGATCTCATCGCCGGGTACGTTCGTAGAGGCGGTCATGGTTTTTACTCCGGCCAGGCGAAGGGCTTCGGTTTTGAAACTTTCCATTTTTTGAGTGTAAGTAGAATCAGTAACACCAGGTGACCTGACCACCAGCGTCTGATTGATATCAATACCGAGATTTTGATTCTGCATAAAACGCAGCTGCTGATATACGATCACCGATCCTATTATCAACACGATGGAGGCAACGAATTGAAACACCACCAACGATTTTCGCAAAATACTTCCCTGTGATGATCTCATCACCTTGCCTTTTAATACCGAAACAGGTTTAAAGGATGAAAGTACAATTGCTGGATAAAATCCGGACAGGATAGTTCCTCCAATGAATAACAATAGTAAGAGTATCCAGAAATCCTTCTGAAGTATATAATCCAGCGGAATTTCCCTGCCGGACAAATTTGAAAACACCGGCCATAGAAGGCGAACCGTAACCAACGCAATGACTGCGGCAAACAAATTCACAAGAAAAGATTCCAGTATGAATTGATACGTAAGCTGAACTTTCAGAGCACCCATAACCTTTCTTACACCGACTTCATTTGCTCTGTCAAAAGATTTGGCAGTGGCGAGGTTTATATAATTCACCCAGGCAATAATTAAAATGAACAGCGCAATAAATGTTAGTGCATAAACTGAATCGCCGTCACCGCGTTCATCTGGTTGAGATTCCTGGAGAAGAACTTTACCCAAATGGATGTCCAGCAATGGTTGAAGAATAAATTCCTGAGCACGGTTGGATTTTTTCCAATCTTCACCCCGTGTTTTTTGAAGAAAAGCATTCCACTTTGCCTGAAAAATTTTAACATCTGTTCCTGGCTCTAGCAAAACATAGGTGTTAAAATCATACCATCCCCAGCTGGTTTCTGATTCGTTGTTACTTTGATTATTGAGCGTCTGATACGAAAACAGGAAATCAAACTTGATGTGCGAGTTTTCGGGCAAATTTTCAAATATGCCTGCAACCTCAAATCGGTTATTTCCATTCCATGAAAGGGTTTTGCCCATGGGATCGTTATCACCAAAATATTTTTTTGCCGCACGCTGAGAAATTACCGTCTTGTTGGGACCTGCGAGGGATTGTTCTTCATTTCCTTTCAATAATTTAAAATCGAATATTTCGAAGACCGAAGAATCTGCGATTTGCATTTTCTCCTCGAGGTGAGAGATCAATCCGTGCTCAGGACTTTCATAACTTACCACTCCGCTTACGGGAAATAACCTCGTAAATCGTTTTACTTCAGGGAAATTATTTTGCAATGCTGGTCCTACAGCCGGTACAGCGGCAGCGCATTCAAACCTCAGCTTTCCGTTTTGCCATCCGTTATACTGAACCCGGTAAATGTCTTTTGCCTTGCCGTGAAAAGTATCATAGCTGCGTTCATACTTTACGTATTGCAGAATAAGCAGGCTCGCAACCATTCCAAGGGAAAGCCCTATTACATTGAGCAGTGTAAACGACTTTTGCTTAAAGAAAGTCCTGAAAGCGATTTTGATGTAGTTGCGTATCATATAAAATTGAATTATCTGTAATGAAAATTTATTTCGCAGCACAATCCCCGGCCTGAAAAACCTTATTGTGTTCCTTACCAACCTCTTCTTCGCGCTTTTTTCGCCAACCTCTTTTACATCCCGATTAAATTTCTGAATTAAGTCTCCTTCTATTTCTTCATACAGATTTTCCGGGCAGAACCATCTCAGGAACCGAAGCACTGTACCTCTATTCTTTATCTCAATCACAGTCCTGATATCTTC
>CAZAHL010000134.1:0-18082 GCA_964484845.1 uncultured Chryseolinea sp.
GTGAACGTTGGGCGGATGATGTAAAGATTATGGGTTCCCGTTTAACGAAGGGCGATACGGCGTGGTCTAAGACTTTTGAGATGGCCGATGTCGCGGGATTTCCAGACATTAATCCAATTCTGTTCACCGACCAACAGCAACGTTTGTGGCTGATGTGGTATCCTGTTATAGCGAATCAATGGGAAACTTCTATTCCGATGTATCGTCTCAGTGACAACTATAACGGTAGTGGCGCACCGGTTTGGTCCTGGCAGGATGTTCTCTTTGTAAAGACAGGAGACAAAACCGAACGTGGTATTCAACCAGGTGATAGCTTTGTGCAGCACGTGAACAACCAGTTAAAGGAATATGAAAAATATTTGAATTCATCGTTAATGCCTGGCATGCCTGATAGTGTTAAAAAAACTTTTAACGCAGAATGGGAAAAATACAAAGTGAAAATGGACAGCCTTTCCAAAGGCAAAAACATGGTGCGAGCTGGGCGTATTCAGGAGGGCGATGCGGAGACTCCTTCCCATCTAGGCTATCCGTTAACCAGGCGGTTGGGATGGCAGACAAAAAACAAACCTGTATTTTTGGGTAAGCGGATGATCCTTCCGTTATACTCCGATGGGTTTGATTGCTCACTTTTTGCGGTCACGGATAATGGTGGAAAGGATTGGAAATACAGCAATCCCATTCTTGGCGGCGCCGGGATTCAGCCGACGATAGCGATAAGCAACGACAGCACCTTGGTTGCGTACCTACGCGATAACGGACCGCCACCTCAGCGTATGCAACGAACAGAATCCCATGATAAGGGCCTTTCATGGACGATTGCCAAAGATGATCTATTGCCCAATCCAGGGGCGGGCTTCGACCTTGTTACGCTGTCCACAGGCGAATGGGTGATTGTTTTTAATGACACGGAGCAAGGAAGGCATAACCTTACCGTTGCCGTGTCCGAGGATGAAGGTAAGTCCTGGAAATGGAAGAAAAGTATTGAAAACGATACGCGCCCGGAAAAGCCAGCCTCAAGTCACTATCCTGCTGTGATTGAGGGTGTGGACGGTCGTATCCACATTTCGTACAGCTACCATAGAAATGATATAACACCCGGGAAAACCATAAAGTATGTTTCTTTCCCTTTACAGTGGATAAAAAATTGAATTGCAATATGAATTCCCGCGATCACATACTCACTGAAAACACGAGGATTATAACGCGGAACCATAGACAAACACGGACATGAAAAATAAACAGGCTCTCATTTCCATGTTGATGGTTGCCATGTCTTTGGGAACCGCGTGGGCTATCCGTGGAAAATTTGGGCACGAGCAAGGCGCTGCTTGGGCAGGAGCCATTGGGGCAATTTCAGTTGTCCTGGTTGCGAAAAGAGCGGATTGGTATAATCGGGTTTTCAAAATTGCGCTTGCCGGCGCCGTTGGGTGGGGTTTAAGTGGAATGGTAAGCTATGGTGTAGTGGTGGGATATGGAAGGGGGACTGATTTTATCAATGTATACTATGGGCTGCTGGCGCTATTTGTCATTGGAGTATTATACGGTTTTTTGGGCGGAGGACTTTTCGCACTGGCCCTGGCTGATTCAAAAGAGTTTAAAGTTGCCTGGGCTTCCGTCGTCACAGAAATGGTGGCCTTCGCGTTGTTAACGTACGGTCTGTTAATCAATCAGCTCGAATGGCTAATGACGCCACCGCGTTCGGAATTGTGGGCTGCATGTCTGGGCGCTTCTATCGCACTAGCCTGGTATATCCAACGACACAAACAACAGCGCGTTTTAAAGGTGGCGGTATGGTCGGCCCTGGGTGCGGGTATCGGATTTTCCTTCGGAAATTTTTTGCAAGTGATTGGCGCAGGTTCGTCACTACCCTTCAACTTTTGGAACATCATGGAATATTCAATCGGCTTTTTTGGTGGATTGGGAATGGCCTATGGAACCCTCAGCTCATCATGGCCTTTCAGCGACCCCGTGTATAATAAACGCAATCACTTCGTATCGACACTCTTTCTTGTGGTTTTTATTCCGTTTGTTGTCTGGGATCAATCCTTCATCACTGAAAAATTGGACTTCATTCTTACATTTGGAGGCGCGACTGAAACGATTTTTTGGTTTCAGGTTATCTCACTCGTGGCCATTGTGCTTAGCGCGGTATTGATTCTCACAAAATTCAATCGCTCTCAGTATGATTCTTCTTCAGTTAAGTCCATTTTTATCATTTACCTGGGCTTGTATACTTTTCTGAGCTTTCTTCTTACCGGTATTGCAGTCCACCCTGTTGAACAATATTTGTATCTAATCAACATTGCCGTTATTCTCCTTGTATTACCATCACTCCAGGATAATTTTAAATCAACAGAAGAATCCCCGGTAAAGTGGATATCAGCTACCGTATTCTCTGTAATTATCATAGCGATACTGGCTATGATTGCCATACAATCACACGGTGAATTACCCGGAAGTCAAACCAGATTTAAATGATAAACGTAGCTATTATCGGATTCGGATTTATGGGCATCACGCATGCACTAAATATTACCCGGAATAAAAAATTATGTCTTCAAGCGATTATCACTCGAGGTACCGATAGGATTGCCGAAAAACTAGATGCTCAAACTGGAAATTTTTCCAGTGGCGAAATCGACGCAGCTGCTATTTTGAAAATTCCTGTATATAAAACACTTCGTGAATGTCTGAAAAATGAAAAGATCGATGCTGTACATATTTGCGTACACACCGATCTGCATTATGAAATAGCAGTCGAGGCAATGGAACATGGTTTACACGTTTTCATTGAAAAGCCATTTTGCCTACGACTGGAAGAGGGCCGGTTGTTGATTGCATTAGCAAGAGACAGGAAAGTGAAGTTGATGGTTGGACACGTGGTTCGTTTTATGTCACCCTATCGCACACTGAAAAAATGGATAGACCATAAGCAGTTTGGCGCACTAAAATTCATCTCACTAACCCGGTTTACAGGATTGCCTTCCTGGGGTCAATGGAAGGAGAAGCAGCAAAAGTTTGGTTCATCTGGCGGTGCCTTATTCGACCTTGTCATTCACGATATTGATTTTTTAAATTACGCACTAGGCGTTCCGTTGAAAATACAATCTATCACCAATCCCGGTGCTCTCAGTTTGCACGACTACGTGAGTGCTCACTGGTGTTTCGACCATGTAAAGGCAAAAATCGAAGGGGGAAACACATTTCATTCGAGTTTTCCCTTTCAGGCTGGCTATACGGCCCGATTTGAAAATGCCAGTGTTATTTACTCCAGTCTCAGACCAGAATTTATTCAGGTCTGCGACAATGAAAAGATTCATCAGGTTCCTGCCGGTGACGCTAACGACGGCTTCTACCAGGAGATTGACTATTTCGCCAGCTGTATTGAAAATGGCGATGAACCTATCGAATGTACTCCAGCCTCATCGTTAAAAACAATTGAATTGTGTTACGATCACCTCTAGAGCAGCCGGTGACGTTTACCTAAATGTGATTTATGAAAAAGAATTTAGCTATACACGGTGGAGATCAAACTGTAACGAAAAATTTTCCATGGCCTATATTTGATGACAGCGATGTCAGTGCGATTACGCAGGTAGCGCAAAGCGGACAATGGGGAAATCCGGATTGCGGTGGCCTTGTGGAGAAGTTTGAAAAAGAATTTGCTGCCTATTGCGGCAGCAGATATGCAATCTCCTGCGTTAACGGTTCTGTGGCACTTCGGCTTGCGCTCATCGCTTCCGGCGTAAAACCCGGAGATGAAGTAATTGTGCCCCCATACACTTTCATTGCAACAGCTACGATTGTTATCGAGGCAAACTGCGTTCCGGTTTTTGTAGATATACAACCGGATACTTACAATCTTGACCCATCGAAAATCGAGGCCGCCATAACCGATCGTACAAGAGCTATAATACCCGTTCATTTTGCGGGACAAGCTTGTGATATGGACGCGATCATGGAAATCGCACGGAAACATCATCTCGTCGTTATTGAAGATGCAGCCCATGGACATGGTGGCGAATACAAAGGGAAAAAGTTAGGCAACATCGGCCATGCCGGCTGTTTCAGTTTTCAATCCTCAAAAAATCTGAATGCCGGTGAGGGCGGTTTGGTGGTAACCAATGATGAGGGCATGTTCGACCTAATGAACTCACTTCGAAATGTCGGACGTGTTAAAGACGGACAATGGTATGAACATCACTACATCGGATGTAATTATAGGATCACGCAGTTTCAGGCGGCTTTGCTTTCTCAGCAACTAACACGCCTGGAGTCACAAACCCGGACACGCAATGAGAATGGAATTTATCTCAACACGTTGCTGGAGAATATTGAAGGAATAAAACCACTTACAAGGGGTCACGGGGAAACATTGCATACGTATCATCTTTACATCTTCCGATATGACAAATCGAAATTTAATGGCTTGTCAAAAAAAGAATTTTCCGAAATGTTGGCTGCTGAAGGTGTGCCTTGTTTTATGGGTTACCCCAAACCGATCTATGAGCAGCCCTTATTTCAAAAAAAGAATTTCATGTGTTACGCCATACCTGATCATGTCGACTATACAAATGTGTATTGTCCCGTTGCCCAGCATGCGTGCTACGAAGAAGCCATCTGGATATTACAGCATGGCATGCTTGGCACAAAAGAGGATATGGACCAGTTTGCTGAGGCGATTGGAAAAATTTTAGATTTTAGATTGACGATTTTAGATTGACGCTCGATATACGAGCGTCAAATTACTTAAGATCTTTCCGTCACGCACCAGGCGGAAATCGCATAAGTTTGATTCAGTGCGTCAATCTAAAATCTAAAATCGTCAATCGTAAATCCCTTCACGCTAATTGCTTCGTAACCACGTGTTTTTTTCGGTACTCCATTGGAGTCAGACCTTTGACTTGCTTGAATTGACGGGCGATATTCTTGCTATCACTTAACCCTAGGTCTAGTGCAATTTCAAAGATGGTCATATCCGTTTCCAGTAGTTTTTGAGTGAACTTCTCGATACGCTGATTGTAAATGTACTCGTACACCGGATATCCGGTGGTGAGCATAAATCTTTTTTCCAGCGATCTTCGTGAAAGCGGCACTTCCCTCAACACCTGGTCTACTTTCAGATTTTTATCCAGGTTACAATGAATGTACTTCAAGGCGCTTACGATATATTTATCTTTGCTGGCGAAAATATCGGTTGAATGCCGGGTAACTACCTGAGTCGGTTTAACAATTATGTCCGGGCCGTAGCATGTTTTTTCTTCTACCATTTGCTCCATCAAACGTGCAGCTTCATATCCACCCTTTTCGGCATCAAGCTCTATGCTTGACAAGGGAGTGTCTGAAAGTTCACAGACCAGCTCGTCATTATCAACACCAAGCACCGCTACCTCATCGGGGATACGAATGCCCGCATGCTTCGCAGCTTCGGCAATATGGTGGCCTTGATTATCGTCACAAGTCATCAATGCGATGGGCTTAGGCAAGGATTTTAGCCACTCGCTTAAGGCGGAGGGTTTATAGTACCAGAGGTCGATCACGTTGCGATCCTTGTGTTCATAGTAGTGAACATTAAACCCTGATTCCTGAATGCGTTCTTCGAAACCTTCGGCGCGTTCACGCGACCACACAATATTCCCAAATCCATAAAACGCAAAATTCCTGAACCCTTTTCTTAAAAAATAGTCGGCGCCCAGCCTGCCAGTTTCTTTGTACGCTCCTGTAATGTTGGGAATGTCTGTAAATCTTTCTTTGAAATCCTGGGCAATAACCGGGATGTTTGCTTGCGTAAATTTTTCAACCTCCTCATCATTGTAAAACTGACCGATAATGCCATCGGCTTCCCATTCTTTAGCCCATTTTAAAATCCCATCAATACCAATCGTCTCACGGTAATAGGTAGGCATCTTACAAAATGTCCATGGTCCATGATCTTTGGAGTAACGTGTAATTCCTTTGAGAATATTTTTATTATATTCTTCGGAAAGATCGCTCAGTAAAATAATCTTGATCATAAATTTTATTGTTAGGTAAAATGAGTTTCATGTTTTTACATTAAATATCACCGTTGATTCTGTGGTCCAGGATGATGAGCAACCATTGCGGCGTCTTTATTATGTTGAAAGAAAGTGGTTTCCTTTAACTTTGTCAGCAGGATTTCCCGGTCGTACTGCGTAAAATCCTTGAGCGGTTTGCGTACCGTTCCACAATCGATGCCAAGTAAGCGCATCATTTCCTTTCCTGCAGTGATGCCGTTGTGCTTTAAAATTATTTTATAGATAGCATCAGCTTCCCCCTCCAGGTTGACAACCGTTTTCATATCTCCGGCGCGATGAGCCTCTAACATTTGCTGGTAGATATCTCCCATATAATTATATGTGCTTCCTACGTAATGCCGGTTGCCCGCTGCATAGAGCATCATAAAAGCTTCATCCGTGCCCCAATACAAGGAGTAATTTTCTTTTGCAAAATGAAGGCAGTGTTGATAATCAACGACGTCGGTAAAGCTGTTCTTTAATCCTGCGAAGTTTGGAATACGCCTCGAAGCAACTTCCAGGAAGCTGATCAAAGGGAAATTAACACCTGTCAGGAATGGTATGTTGTAATAATAAAAAGGAGTATGACGTGCCGCGGCGGCAACATATTCGCATTGCTCTACCAGTTCTTCCAACGTTTTAGGCTTGAAGTAAAACGTTGCCACCATAGCAACTGCGTCGACACCGTGAGTTTGCGCATGTTCCGCCATGTGTGCGGTTTCGTACAAGTTGCAACTTCCTACGTGTACGAAGATTTTGAAATCCGGACGATTCATCTCGTCACGATAGGCGGTCCATGTTTCAACAAGCTTCAAACGCTCTTCGACACTGAGAGACATACATTCTCCGGTCGTTCCATTAAGAAATATACCCTTTGCGCCTGTGTTGACGCAGTGATGGAACAAATCCGGAATGCGTTCGTAGTTGATTCCACCATCTTCTTGCATGGGAGTGAAGGTTGCATTCAAAATTTCGACGTTGTGGGAATTCATAGAAATATAGAGGGATAGTAAAAAATTTCTAGCGTCTTTTGCCGAGCTCAAGTTGAACAACATTTTCAGGGCAATCAATGGAAGGCTTTACTAAAAAGATGTATAAAATTACGGTGGAATTGATCAGGCTTTTTTACCTTGTAGTACTTTCTGATCCCCAAAAATTTTATCTTGACTTCATATTTGTATGCAGACGGAGGAACATTCTTCTCATCACCGGTATTGCGTAATCCCTCAAAGTGTTCAGAAGCGAATACTAAACCATCCCCTTTGTAGTAATTTATTCCTGACGGAGATTGGATATGAAGACGAGACTATTTTTCATCCGTTTACAAAAAGTAAAGGGAGTCAGTACCTGTTGGTCTATGTTTCGAGAGGAGAGGGGAAATACAGTGTTAGCAAAAAAGTGTATCATGTTACAGAGAACGATTTCTTTGTTTTACCGGTGCGATATGCAACCGGTCTGCAATCCTCCGACAAAAATCCCTGGAGTATCTACTGGGCTTACTTTTCGGGAAGTCAGGCTCCTAAAGTAGTGAAGCATCTTGTCGGAAACCGGTACTCACCTATGAAAGCTAAACCATTGGTGGGTAGAATTGCGCAGTTCAATGACATCCTGCATCATCTTGAATTGATGGAAAATATTGAGAATCTGGTTTATGCCAACAGTCGCTTCTACAGTTTCCTGTGCTCTTTCAGGCTGATGGTATTGTCGACAAAAAAATACGGAACAAAAGATGGTGTTATTCAAAGTATCGAATACATGCGGGAGAACATCAGCAATGTAATTTCACTTGACGATCTTGCTGAAGTAGCCGGTCTATCAGTATCTCATTATTGTGCGATGTTCCGGCAAAAAACCATGCAGACACCCATGCAACTATACACTTCGATGAAAATACAACGGGCATGCCAGTTGTTGCAGAACAGAAATCAAACGATCAAGTCAATTTCTTATAGTCTTGGTTTCTTTGATCAATATCATTTCTCCAAAGTTTTTAAACAAATCATGGGAATTTCACCAAAGGAATTCCGAAGTCACGATGCCCCCAACCAAGGAGCGTGACGGCGGATTGGAACTGAAACCTTACTGTAAATCTTTCAATTTTATAATCTTTCAATCTTAATCTTTCAATTTTCCAATTTTTGTAGTCTTCCAATTTTCCAATCTTTCAATTTCTAACCCATAATCTTGTCGCATTTTGAGGTATCTTATTCGCTAAACGTGTCGGGGATTGGAGAAAGTAATGTAATCTTCGGCCGAAAGCCTTCAGGTAAACCTGCAAATAATATATTATGAAGTCTAACCTGATCATTGTCGCCTTAATCTTTTTGATTTTTTCCGTTATTTCATTCCTTACCAACATACTGGGGCCGCTTGTGCCAGACATCATTGGTAGCTTTGATTTAAGTATTGGCATCGCGGGCTTTTTGCCGTTCTCTTTTTTTGTTGCATATGGAATCATGTCTATACCTTCCGGAATATTGATTGAGCGATATTCAGAAAAAACAGTGCTGATTGCAGGATTTATATTAGCGTTTTTAGCAGAACTTACATTTGCCATATTCCCGACTTTTCAAATTTCACTGCTATCTCTTTTTTCTATTGGAATCGGTATGGCTATGCTACAGGTTGTTATAAATCCGTTGCTTCGTCATACGGGCGGAGAAGAGCACTTCGCTTTCAATTCTGTGCTTGCTAATTTCTTTTTTGGCGCTGCTTCCTTTTTGAGCCCTTTGCTTTACAGTTATATGGTCAGTAAAATTCATAGCAGCGATTCCGGGCTACTGATCTTAGTCTTCAATCAATTGGTTTCTCCGGAGTTAAAATGGGTATCACTATACTGGGTTTTTGCAGTCACATGTCTGCTGATGATCGTCCTCATTGCTTTTATTAAATTTCCTCGCGTTGAGCTAAAGGCAGAGGAAAGAATGGAAACGGGATCCTCGTTCGAGGAATTGCTTCGGAATCGAAATGTTATTCTCTATTTTTTGGGAATCTTTGCGTACGTGGGTACGGAACAGGGTATTGCCAACTGGATGTCAAAATTCTTGCAGCTTTATCACGGTGTTGATCCTTCTACCGGTGGAGCTACAGCTATTTCTTACTTCTGGGGACTCATAACCCTGGGTTGCTTTTTAGGTTTGCTGTTGTTAAAACTGTTTGACAGCCGTTCTGTATTGGTGGCATTTGCCGCAGGTGGCATCATCACATTATCGTTCGCATTATTCGGCACCATGGACATTGCGCTGATCGCCTTTCCTGTTACGGGCTTCTTTCTTTCTATCATGTGGTCTGTTGTATTTTCTTTGGGAATGAACTCAGTACCTCAGCACCACGGTACATTCTCAGGAATTTTATGTACAGGTATCGTCGGGGGCGCAGTGATTCCCTTAATTATCGGAGGCATTGCTGAACTGACAGGACTCAGACTGGCAATGATGATAATGTTCATTACGCTTGGATACATTCTTTATATCGGATTATGGGCAAAGCCAATAATCAATAATTCTATTGTCAGGAACTGGCGAGAACTATTTAAAAAAAGTGCAGCAATAATTTAATTTCTTGTGAAGTCATTGTTTATTAGTATCAGCGTCTAGCTTTAGAAATGAACTCATTACCCCTTATTGATATATCCATTATCGCCTTGTACCTTCTTGGGATGATTGGTGTTGGCGTCTATTTTTCCAGGAAAAACACCAGTACCGACCAATTTACGAAGGCTTCCGGACATATTCCAGGCTGGGCCTTGGGACTAAGCCTTTATGCCACTTTCCTCAGCAGCAATACTTTTTTGGGAGTTCCCGGAAAAGCGTTTGGAAGCAATTGGAATTCCTTTGTCTTCAGTCTTTCGATGCCCTTAGCTGCATGGGTAGCAGCTAAATACTTTGTGCCTTTTTACAGAAAGAGTGGTGAGATTAGTGCTTACACGCATCTGGAACACCGTTTTGGGCCGTGGGCCCGAACCTATGCAATGGTTTGTTTTGTGCTGACGCAACTGGCCCGGATGGGATCCATATTGTTTGGTATAGCCTTAACGTTGGAAGCATTGACCGGCATAGACATGCGAACCATTATGATTGTAAGCGGAATCTGTATCATCGTCTACACAATGCTGGGTGGGATGGAAGCCGTCATCTGGACCGAAGTCGCACAGGGGGTTATTAAAACGATCGGGGCACTTGTAATACTAGGTATCGTGATTGTGGAAATGGACAATGGATTTACAGATATCTTGCGCATTGGAAATGCCGATCAAAAATTTGGTCTGGGAAGCTTTAGTCTGACAGATTTTAACACTTCCACTTTTTGGGTGGTATTTCTCTACGGTTTTTTCATAAACTTGAATAATTTCGGGATCGATCAAAATTACGTGCAACGGTACCACACCGCAAAGAATGCCAAAGAAGCTGCGCGCAGCATCTGGCTTTGTGTGTATTGGTACCTTCCGGTTTCCATGTTATTTTTCTTTATAGGAACAGCGTTGTATGCCTATTTCCAACAGCATCCCGAAATTATAGAATCAGTAAAACAACAGGTAGCACTGGATAAAGGTATACCCATGGAAGCCCTCACTCCCGCAGATTATGGTGATAAAGTGCTTCCGCATTTTATGGTAACGAAAGTTCCGCATGGATTGCTCGGGCTGATCATAGCGGCGATCCTTTCCGCTGCTATGAGTACGATTAGCAGTGGAATGAATAGTAGCGCTACCGTGTTTCTCAAAGATATTTATCAGCGTTACATCGATAAGAACGTCTCGCCAAAAAAAGAGATGCAGGTTCTGTATTTATCTACGGCATCGATGGGTGTACTGGCAGTCATCACAGGCATCGTGATGATAGGAGTAAAAAGTATATTGGATCTTTGGTGGCAACTCGCCGGAATTTTTGCAGGCGGTATGCTCGGGTTATTTTTGCTGGGAATGATCAGCAGAAGCGCAGGGAATACAGTTGCTAAACTTGCCACAATTATTGGAATCCTGGTGATTATATGGATGACTTTTTCGAATCTATTGCCAGATGCGTACGCCGGCTGGCGTAATCCACTTCATATGAATATGGTGATGGTAGTAGGAACGCTCACGATCTTTCTCAGCGGATTGCTGATTTCAAGATTCAAGCAACCTAAAACTTAGTTGTTACTGGAAATGGAGTTTAGGTACGCCACCTTGTAACACCACATTGAATTTAAAGTTTACTGAAATATCTTTTTTTTAGCATGCTTACAAAAAACGTTTGAAGAATAAAATTTGCAAGATACTGCTTCAGTAAAAAAATAAAATTTGTGGTTTTATTTCTGAACCATGCAATTATTTTCGACATTTCCAGAATTAGTTTTTTTTGTTCTTCATGGCTATCATATGATGTGACATTCACTTTTTGCGGGTCTAAGGAATGTCTCATAGATCCAAGCGGGAGAATTGAACTGAAACGCTTTATTTAATAATCAATTAACCAATTAACCATGATTCAATTTTACAAAGGGTTACGACAAGTGGTGCCCAGCCTTGCCGTAATAATGTTGCTCACCACGTACGCATGGTCTCAGGGGTCAATCAAAGTACACGGAAAAGTTACCGATGCAACGACTGGGGAAGCTGCACCTGGAGTGAACGTGCTGGTTTACGGAACAAAATCCGGAACTACAACGGACAGGGATGGAGCCTATTCTTTAGTGACCGATACTGGAGCTGGCGAGCTCGTGTTTAGTTTTATTGGTTATAAATCATCAAGACTAAAGATTCCTGCCGGACAACAGGAAGTAACTCTTGATGTCGCATTGGAAGAAGACGTCTTGAGATTGAATGAAGTGGTGGTAACCGGAACGGCCACAGCCACAGATAAGTCACAACTAGGCAACGCCATCTCTACCGTATCTGCTAAAGATCTCCGGTTTAGCGGAGCACAGTCTATTGATGCTGCATTAACCGGTAAGATATCTGGCGCGATTATTCAGCAAAACTCAGGGAATCCTGCGGGCGGTATAAGTGTTCGGTTGAGGGGTACGAGCACCATTATCGGAAACTCAGATCCCCTCTACATTATTGATGGAGTGATTGTCAATAATGAATCGCCTCAATTACTTGATCTGGGCGGTTATGCTCAAAACAGGTTAGTGGATATTAATCCGAATGATATAGATCGAATCGAAATCATCAAAGGTGCCGCTGCTGCTGCCATTTATGGTTCGCGTGCCAGCAATGGAGTAGTCCAGATTTTTACAAAGCGTGGAACACAAGGCAAACCTGTTGTCACTTTCTCATCGTCTCTAAAAATTTCATCGATTGTAAAAAAACTGGAGGTCAACCAATACCCCTTCCGTTTCAACAATACAACAACGTCAGACCTGACGCAAACCGCGGTTCAGCGGTACGATTATCAGGATGATATCTTCAGAACAGCAATAGGAAACGATACCTATGTGAGTGTTTCCGGAGGTACGGATAAAACCAAGTATTTTGTTTCGGGTAATTATTTTAAAAATCAGGGTATCATTGATAACACGGACTTCAGCCGGTATGGCGCCCGCATGCGCGTGCAGCAAAGTTTGAACGACTGGGCCAGTTTCTCTATTGGTTCAAATTTTGTCTTAAGCGAAAGTCGCGAAATACCGAATGGCGGTATTAACTCCGCGTATGGGGCGTTGACCGGATTTATTTTTAGTAACAACGATATTAATCCCTATCCTGACCCCGTTACGGGAGTTTATCCTTCTACGTCACCTGTTGCCGTAGTAAAGAGAACGAATCCGTTAGAGGCCATAAATCGTTTTGATTTTCGCCAACGAACCAGCCGATACATCGGTGACTTACAATTGAACCTTACACCAGGCAACGATTTTTCCATCGATTATGTATTTGGGGTAGATGCCAGCACACAAGTAGCCACAGGATTTATACCCATTGGTAACACAACACCGACCTTTAATACTGGATTCTCCAGACGTTCTGATAACACGGTACTCTTATTAAATAATGACCTCACAATCGCTTACAAAAAAAAGGTGAATGGATTTGAATTCACAACAGCATTAGGAGGAACAGTACAATACGAAAAAGCACAAAGTACAGCGTTGCAAGGTACCGACCTGGTTCCTATAGGTCAGACCATTAGCAACGCAGCTACGATTGTTTCATCCGAATTCAGAAGCGATAGAAGTTTAATGGGCGCATTTATTCAGGAAACTATTGGTTATGCGGATAAGTATTTCTTAACGGCCGCCTTTAGAATAGATGCCAGTTCTGTTTTTAGTTCCGATAACCGTACCATTTCTTATCCGAAATTCAGCGGATCTTATTTGATCTCCAAGGAAAATTTCTGGCAAAATAGTGGAATGGCCTCCGTTGTGTCAAATCTGAAACTAAGGGCATCCTATGGGCAAGCCGGCAACCTTACTCCCTTCGGCCCTTATGATATTTATTCCACCTATAACACGGCAACTCTTGCAGGATTACCTGGCGTTTTTATTCCTTCGCAAAAAGGTAACCTCGATTTGAAAATCGAAAGACAGGCCGAAAAAGAATTTGGTGTGGACGTCGGACTGTTGAATGATCGCATTGGGATTGAGTTCACATATTATAATAAGGAAGTAGAGGATCTTATTTTGAACAGAACACTTTCACCCTCAACCGGTTTTAATAACCAGTATCAAAATGTTGGAGATCTAACCAATAAAGGATTTGAGCTGTTGGTACGCGCGGTACCCGTTCAAAAGAAAAATCTTCGGTGGAACCTCATCTCCACGTATTCTGTAAACCGAAACAACGTGAATGGAATTGAAGGAAATGGTATACTTCCTTTTGCTGGAGGATTCAGCCAGGTTGCTGCTGTAAATGGTGAACCATTAGGCGCATTCTACAGTACTTTTTTTGCAAGGAATGACGATGGATCTCTTTTGTTAACGACTACAGGTTTACCACAGCGTGAACGAGGTATTCAAGGCGTGAATGGAACGTTTACTATTCAGCGTGATGGAACAGGGCAGCCTTCCGGTACAATTTTAAGTAAAGTGATCGGTGATCCGAATCCTGACTTTGTGGCCTCATTCATCAATGAAGTGGAGTGGAAAAAATTCTCATTCCGTTTACAACTGGATGGCATGTTCGGTTTTGATGTTTTTAATTTTACCAAACGCGTAGGAGACAGGGATTTGTACGGCGGACTTCAGGGGTACGAACCTGAGTTGAGAGGTGAAGTACCCAAAGGTACAAGCGCTGCCCTGTTTGCCATTTTCGAGAATTGGATCGAAGATGGAACGTTCGTAAAAGTTAGGGAGCTTTCAATATCGTATAACGTAACCCCCAGAGCACTAGGTTTACAAAATCTGCGCGTCTCAATAGCGGGTCGCAACCTATTCACCTTTACAAATTACAACGGTATGGATCCTGAAACCAATGCGGCGGGACAAAGCACTGCGGTACGTGGTTTTGACTTTGTTGAAGTTCCCAATCCCCGTATGATCAACATCGGTTTCACCGCTACTTTTTAACATCTCAAATGAATAGTTATGAAAACAATTAAAAATAAAAATAAAGTTAAGCTGGCAGTACTCACACTGGTGATCACTTGCGTGAGTTCATGTACGCTGGATTATGTGAACCCAAATGCCCCAACCGATAAGGAAGTGCTTAGTTCACGTGATGGTTTGATTTCGTTGAGTATTGGTCTTCGTCAGTATTACTCAACCCAAGGGTTAGACGCGATTTTTCTTACCCCCGGTGCAACATCAAGAGAAATAAAAGGAATTACAACCTTTACAAATATCATTGAGATAGAGGCAGGAGGCACAGGTCTTCCCAATTTTAATGGCAACGTATTGGGAGTATGGTTAAGAATGTATCGCGTTATAGAAGCGGCTAATGAGGTCATCGATAACGTGCCTGTGATCTTGAATTCAGAAGACGTGGCCATGAGCACAAGCTTAATTGCACATGCTAAACTTTTCAAAGCTATGGCCTTGAGCGGTCTGGCTACAAGCTTTGAACAAGCACCGATCACGACGCAAACAGATGGTCTGGCGCCTTTTGTTCCCCGTCAGCAATTGCTCACAACCGGTATTACACTGTTAAATGAAGCTGCCGCTGCATTGACTGTCACTTCTCCATCGACTGAAGTAACAACGCGTGTACTGGGTGCTGATTTTGATCTTGTAAATTGCATACATGCTATTCGTGCCCGACTTAATTTAATGGCTGGTAATTATCAGGAGGCTATCGATGTGGTGAATTTAATGGATCTTACCAAGAAGTCTGAGTTCAAATACAGCGCGCTGAATCCGAATCCGATTCATCTGAACATTGTGACTTCCGGTAATTATAAACCCAGAGAGAACTTTGGGCTTCCAGCTTTTCTGGCAGAACCGGATGACGACCGGCTTGACTTCTACTTAACCACACCGAACGTAATTGTCGGAGGTGAAACATTGAAAACTATCAAAGGATTTTTCGATGGTCAGACAAAATCAATCCCGGTTTACATTCCGGATGAGATGAGGCTAATACGAGCGGAAGCGAGCCTGAGGCTTGACGGTGCCGCTGCAATTACTGCTGCAGTTGCCGATGTCAATTCTGTACGTACCCAGGCAAGTGGCGATCCCTTTGGTGTAAACGCGAATCTCCCTGTCTATAGCGGAGCTTTAACAGTGGATGCCCTGCTTACCGAAATTTATAAACAGCGCGGAGCTGAACTTTTTCTGAGCGGATTGCGATTTGAAGACAGCCGCAGATTTGGAAGACCAGGCCCTCCCGGGACACTCATAGAAAGGAATAGGAACTTCTATCCTTATCCCGTGCAGGAAAGAACGACGAATACAAATACTCCGGATGACCCAGCTATCTGATAATCTTAACCAATTCTTTATTCCTTTTTGTACCAACTAGTGTCATGTAAAGCGAATTCTGACGTGCTTAAAGCTATGAGCTTCGAGTCATGAGCTTTGAGACAATCGCTCGAAACCCAAAGCTCATAACTGTTCAAATGATGTTTTTTTGAAAGTTTTAGAGTAAATAGTAAAATGAAAAATTACCTTTTAACTCTCCAAAAACTATATTCTGTATTTTTTGCATTCATGTTGCTGACAGGTTGTTCAAAAAATAGTTCAACAAAAGAACATGATGATGATTCGAAAAATACAATTGTCATTGATCTGAATGATAAGAAACAAACGATAAGAAACTTCGGCGCATCAGATGCCTGGGCCTGTCAATATGCGGGGCTATGGCCTGATAAAAAGAGAAATCAAATAGCCGATTGGTTGTTCAGCATGGAGGAAGATGGTGATGGAAAGCCAAAAGGTATTGGCTTATCGATATGGAGATTCAACATCGGCGCTGGAAGCGCATCCCAAAATAATATTTCCGATGACTGGAGAAAAACGGAAGGTTTCCTTCAGGACAATATGACCTATGATTGGTCCAAGCAAGCAGGACAGAAATGGTTTATGCATGCTGCCAAGCAAAGAGGGGTAGATCAATTCCTCGGTTTTACAAATAGCCCCCCTATCCAGTTAACAAAGAATGGGAAGGCATACTCCGGTAACGGAGAAGAAGCGAACATTTCGAAGGCAAACTATTTGCCTTTCTCAAAATTCCTGATTGATGTTGCCATGCAATTTGATAAGGAAGGAATTGCCTTTAATTATTTAAGTCCATTTAATGAACCACAGTGGGATTGGACTGGCAATGGGCAGGAAGGAACTCCATTCAAAAACGATGAGATTTTTGCAGTTACCAAAGTTTTAGACTCGCTAATAACTGCCGATAAATTGAATTTAAAAATCCAGGTAGCTGAAGCTGGTAAACTCATTTACCTTTATGAAAAAGGAGATAAACCAACAAGAGGCAACCAGATCTATGAATTTTTCAATACGCAGTCACCTTTATTCATAGGGGATCGTCCCAATGTAGACAAGGTCATCTCCGGTCATAGTTACTTTACGTCTGCTCCTGCAGACACATTGAAAAGTGTCCGTCAAAAAGTCTCCGAATCGGTAAAAAATGCTTCCGTGCCATTGGAATTCTGGCAAAGCGAGTATTGTATTCTGGGAGACGACGAAGAGGTGAAGGGGCCAGGTAAAGATACCGGTATTGCGACAGCTTTATACGTTGCAAGGTTAATTCATCATGACCTTGTTTTAGCGAATGCTTCCGCATGGCATTGGTGGTTATCTGTTTCAGTGTACGACTATAAAGATGGTTTGATCTATACAGAAAAAAACAAAACTGATGGCCTTATCGAGGATACAAAACTTTTATGGGCGCTCGGCAACTTCAGCAGATTCATTCGTCCCGGTGCGCAGCGAATAGGGGTTACTTCCGAAAGTATTGATGTTAATAATGTCAACCAATTAATGATTTCATCTTATATAGATGCGGATAGCCAAAACGCAGTAACGGTAATTGTCAACAACGGCAATAGCGATTCCTCCATAGCGATACGTACGAAGGGAGGTCAGGTAAATTTATGGCAGCCCTATATAACCGGCCCAAACGAGGGAGAAGCGTTGAAGCCACTTTCAAAAATAAGTGGTGACGACAGTGTTGTTATTCCAAAGAGATCCATCATCACGTTAGTCGGCAAAGTACAATAAAGAGTAAGGGTTGTCTCAAAGGAATTAAAAGTGTAAGGTGATTAGCCTATGAATCACGAAGGCACTGAGCTCGCAGCCCTACCGTGATAAACATAAGCCAAGTCGATAGTAGCCTTTGATCTATCCCAAGGTAGACCGAAAATTTACTATCGACAATTCATTTTAAGGACGAAGTTATCACCCTCAACGAAAAGTGAATCCGTATCCCGTGATCGATGTATCGAAGAATGCTACAAAATATTGCCTGGACCTTTATTCTGCATTCCCCCGATTAATTCCAGAGCAAAGTTATCTTTAGTCTGGATATAAGCTGCCTTGGGAGTAATGGTTGCACCCAATTTTCTCTTTTCAAAGGCTGCAGTCATTCCAAAATCGATTCTATTAAAATTTAAATCTTTTGCCCGTTTTATAGTTTGATATAGAAGTTGCCTGTAGAGTTGAAACTCTTGAATATAATTGTA
>CAZAHL010000135.1:0-18078 GCA_964484845.1 uncultured Chryseolinea sp.
AGATACAATGAAGCTGAGCACGCTGTTATCGCTAAACGGAAATTTGACATTTGGCAACGTAGAGCGGATTTTAATTTTTACTACGGCTGAAGCAATTTTAAGCAGTGCAAATCGGAAGTGGGTGTTTAAAACGCAGAACAATTACAGATATGGAACGGTAAAGTCGAATCGAACTGAAAATGATTTTGTTCTGGTCGATTATATTTATCATCAACCTTTTAAGAAGGCGTATCCATTTGTAATGGCATCCTACGAGAATAATTTAATAAAAAAGATACGTCATAGAGTTGGAGGGGGCGTGGGTATTACTGTTGTACCGATAAAAAACAAGACTTCTCTGCTCAAGCTTTCTGCTACTGCATTCTTTGATAGAACGATTTATGATGCAAAACTAATTGAAGGAGCACATACTAATTCTCGCGTAATAAATACAGTGCGTCCGGCCGCTAGAATTTTCGGATGGCATCAGTTGAAAGAAAGGGTTACTTTTTTTTATGAATTCATAGACCAAATATCTATTTCGAAAGCTGGGAGTCATCGTCTGATTGGAGCCGCAGGTTTTAATTATCGATATTCGAAAATTGTGGACCTGATTTCAAGATTAAATTATACACATGAGGACCTGACTGCGGAAGGTGTTAAAGCCGACGACTGGTTTTTGACTTTTGGCATTAGTTTGCATTATAAATAATAACAATAAAAGTATGAGTTCAGAATCTAAAACAATTCCAACATTATATACCTGGGCAGGCGGAAATGACGCCCTCGAAACGTTAACCCGGGTTTTTTACGATAAAGTTGCAAAAGACAATTTATTGCAGGGTGTCTTTAAAAATATGGATACCAATCATTCAAAGCACGTAGCCCACTTTATAGGCGAAGTTTTTGCTGGACCAAAACTTTATACAGAAGGCGATCATGGTAGTCATGCAAAAATGATTGGCCACCATTTAGGAAAAATGCTAACGGAAGAACAACGCAAGCACTGGATGCAGCTGCTATTGGAAAGTGCTGACGAAGTTGGATTAGCAAATGATCCGGAATTCAGATCGGCATTGGTTGGTTACCTGGAATGGGGAAGCAGGTTGGCAGTTATAAATTCTAATATCCTTGAAAATCCAATAAAGGAAGATGAGCCCATGCCAAAATGGGGGTGGGGAGAAACTGGCGGCCCTTATCAGCCCTGAATTCAAGGACGCGAACTGTTTATTGGCGTAATAAATTGGAAAGAGTAAATTAAGGCGATTAAATTTAAGTTAACTCCGAAAGGTCATGATACTTAAGCTGTCCCATCTTGAAGGTATTAAGGCAGGTAAAATTAGTCTGGCATTTCGAAAATGGAAAAAACCAACGGTTCGCAAAGGAAGCCGGATAAAAACGGCTATAGGAGTGGTTGAAATTTCAGATATTTTAGAAATATCCTTGACTGATATTACCGCTAGAGATTCTGTTAGCGCAGGATTCGAAAGTTTAGAAAATCTATTAAAGAGCCTCAATGTTGTAAATGAAGGCACGATCTATAAAATCAGAGTACGTTACCATTCTGAAGACCCACGCATAGCATTAAGAGAACATACTACACTTACTGAACAAGATTTTCAATTGCTCAAAAGCAAGTTGGAACGCCTGGATAAATATAGTAAAGAGGGAAAGTGGACCCTTGCCATCTTGAAAGTAATACGCGACCATCCTAAATTAAGAGCAGCAGACTTAGCACTTCAGATGAAAAAGGAAAAAGAGGAATTAAAAATCAATATCCGTAAACTTAAGAATCTTGGACTTACTATCAGCCATGAAGTGGGTTACACGATTTCACCTCTGGGAGAACTTATGCTTAAAAGGATATCTACGAATTCTTAGCCCTAAGACCCACTTATCTTTTACTCACTTTTCATGCACCCACATTAAAAATTTTTGTGTCTGTTTCCGGGCAAGAAAGTCCGGTAGCGGTCTATCGTTGAAAAGTAAACGTAGTAACTGGCGTGATCGAGCATTTTTTCAGCGTGGCAACCTTATTGCATCTGCTCCAAAAATAATACCGACTATGATCCTTCACTATATAAAAGTGGCCTTGCGTAACCTCGAACGTCAGAAAGCACTTGCTTTCATCAATATCGTGGGCCTATCTATAGGGCTGGCTTGTTTTACACTATTCTTATTGTATGCAGTCAATGAATTCAGCTATGATCGGTTTCATACAAATGCTTCCAATATTTATCGAGTATACAACTGGTGGGCGTTTCATGGAAAGGAAGAAAGCGAACCTGCATCAGCCACTCCGTTAGGGCCTGCCATGAAAAATGATCTTCAGGATGTTGAAAATTTCGTACGCGTTCAGGGAGGAGGACAACAATTAGTTAGGATCGGGGATAAGATTCATCGTATTAAGGTAACATTTGCTGACCCACAGATCTTTTCGGTTTTTACATTTCCTATGGTTACTGGTGAGGCTACCTCCGCGTTAAAGAATCCACACAATATCGTTTTAACAAGGGCAAAGGCGGTACAACTCTTCGGTGAAACAAATGTGACAGGCAAAGAAGTAGAAATGAAGATAGGAGAGCGATACGAAACTTTCATTGTTGGTGCCGTATCAGATGACATCGCTGTTAACTCAACCATCAGTTTTGAGATCCTTGGCAGTTTTGATTATATCCTCAACTCAGAAATGGGAAAGGCAAGCATGGACAACTGGAACATGACTATCGGGATTGCTGTGTATGTTCAACTTCGGCCAGGCAGTAACTTGATGAATGAACCTAAGAGGCTAGCCTCGTTCCGTGAAAAATATTTTCCGGATGAGGCAATCTCTTTGCAGAAAGAAGGCTTGTGGAATGGTAAGGGACTTTATCCGAGTGGCTACGGGCTGCAACCGCTTACCGATGTACATATGAATACTAAAATTGACCCGTGGGGATCGGTGGACTCTAAAAATATCCTGATACTGGTCGGCATTGCAGTCTGTGTATTGCTGATTGCCTGCATTAACTTTATTATACTGGCAATCGGACGTTCTGCTGGAAGATCCAAAGAAGTTGGCGTTCGTAAGATTATTGGTGGTCAGCGGAAGCAATTGGCTTTTCAGTTCCTGGCAGAATCATTATTACTGACTTTTTTTTCTGCCGTGCTCGGACTCGGTTTAGCCCAAATCCTTCTGCCGCTTTTTAATGAACTTTCCGGCCGATCACTCGTGTTTTCATTTTCAGCATATCCTGAAATGATAGCCTTATTATTTGGTACCATAGTATTCGCTGGACTTTTGGCGGGAAGTTACCCGGCGATGGTCCTATCGGGACTAAAGCCTGTTGAAATATTAAAGAACAAAGTGAGAATTTCCGGCTCAAATTTCTTTACAAAGTCGCTGGTTACTTTCCAGTTTGTTCTTTCGGTGGGATTGATCATCGCCACGATTATTGTCATCCAACAATTATCTTTTTTACGTTCAAAAGACCTTGGATTCCAGAAAGAAAATATAGTCATGATTCCTTCACAAGGAGCGGACGCTGAAAAAATATATCCGTTATTGAAACAGAAATTGCTAACGCAGACTGCAGTCACCGGCATTGCAGCTTCTGAGATCGGCTTGGGAGCTGGAGAAGGACAGATGGGCCGTGCATACAATTTTAATGAAAGAAAGGAAGGAGTGATTGAGTACCCCGTAGACGCTAATTTTTTAAATGTATTCGGGATACAACTGGTGGCTGGCCGAAATTTCGATCGGGACATTGCCTCAGATACTGTTACTTCAGTAATCGTTAATGAATCACTTGTAAAAAATGGTTTGAACACAACGCCCGAGAAAGCGCTGGGTATGACATTACAAAATGCAAGAGGCGGTCAAGTCTCCAAAACTATCATTGGTGTTGTAAAGGATTTTCATTATGAGGATCTAACCCGTTTCGTTCGTCCGCAGCTATTTTTTCAGCCTTCCGTTTTTAAACCGTCCAGTTTTTTTGTTCGGATAAAATCCGGCGATCCTGCTAACACATTAGCCATGCTGCAAGCAACCTGGAAAAGTATAGTTCCTGAATTGCCATTCCAGTACAATTTCTTAGATCAAAAATTTGATGATTTTTATAAAGCTGAAGAACGATGGAGTAATATCATTGGCTTGGCCGGCAACATCTGTATTTTTCTGGCAGGCCTTGGTCTGTTTGGGCTTGCGTCTCTGGCAATCTCCAACCGAACGAAAGAGATTGGCATCCGGAAGGTGTTAGGTGCATCTTTGGTCAATGTTGTTAGCCTGCTGTGCAGTGGCTTTATCAAGCTCGTTGTCATTGCAATTGTTATTGCGTCGCCGATTGCCTGGTATGCGATGAATCGTTGGTTGCAGGATTTTGCCTATAAGATTGAAATAAAATGGTGGATGTTCGTTGTGACAGGCCTGGCAGCAATAACGATGGCGCTGTTAACGGTTAGCATACAGGCAATCAAAGCTGCATTGATAAATCCTGCTAAGTCCCTAAAATCCGACTAGTTTGAGTCTGTCTAAAAAGTAGCGATGTTAGAAATATTCACGCAAAAGCGCGAAGGCAATGACCTGACTTTACAGACAGACACTAAACTAACGAGCCAATAACCAGATCTAAACCAAAATGGCCTCCTTATTAAACTTCGTTTTGTAGTCAAAAGGAGATAAGCCCGTTATTTTTTTAAAAACTTCTCTGAACGCTTTATCATCGGAATAGCCTACTTCACTCATTACCTCAAAAATATTTTTCCTTCCTTCTTCCAGCGTTCTTTTTGCAACTTCCACTTTTACACGTTGCAAATATTCCACCGGACTGTTTCCGGTGGCTTTGCTAAAACGTCTATCAAAATTTCGTCTGCTAATCGCGAGTTTAAAGGCCAGCTCCTCGAAAGAAATCTTATGCTTCAAATTTTCTTCCATATAGGTTTGTGCTTTACCAATCAATTCATCACCATGGTTCTTCTGGGTCTTAAAAATGTGAAAAGGTGATTGTGAATTTCTTTCAATATCAATTTGAAAAATTTTTGAGCAGAAGATAGCGGTCTGTCTGTCAAAATATTTTTCAACCAGGAAAAGCATCAGGTTCAGAAACGAGTATGCTCCACCGTTGGTGTATATTCCCTTTTCAGCAGTTATCAGTTTATCGATATGAAGGTTAATGTTTGGAAACAGCCGCTTGAAACCGGCTGCCGCATTCCAATGCGTGGAACAGCTCTTTCCTTCCAGCAGGCCGGTAGCGGCCACTAAAAATGCGCCTGTACAAATAGTCGCAATTTCAGCACCACTTTTATATTGCTCCCTAATCCAGCCAATAAGCTCTTTATTTTCTTTAAGTATATTATCATAATCATGAGCGAGGGAAGGAATAATTAGCAGGTCGGTTTTCTTTATTTCTTTAATATTTACAGGATGAATCGAAAAGAATCCAGCATCTAATTTCAGTTCCGTCGCAAAACTGGCTATACGGATTTCAAACATTGGCTTGTTTCCTATCTTTTGCCAATAGTCATTCGCACGGCTCAGAATTTCAAAGGAACCCGTGATACTACTGAGGTTAACATTCCCTTTTGGGACAACTATAGTCACTTGCTTCATACCTAAAATTTTGACTAAGATGAAGGATTATTTTGTCCAAATCAACCCGATATAATGTCTATTTTACACCTTATCACTACCAGGTTAAGACCGTAATTTTGGCGCAGAATAAACATTAGCATGAAAAGATTGGAAAACAAAGTTGCCGTTGTTTACGGAGATGGCATGGTAGGAGGTACGATTGCGAAAGCCTTTGCACGCGAAGGTGCAAGGATTTTTTTGACGGGTCGCACAATCACAAAGCTTGATGCTATAGCGGATGAAATCTTGCACGATGGAGGAGTTGTCGAGACAACCCAACTCGATGCACTTGATGAGCAAGCCGTAAAAAACCACATGAGTGAAGTAATTAAAAAAACCGGAAAGATTGATATTTCTTTCAACGCCATCGGTGTTTCTCAAAAAGGCATTCAAAGCCTTCCACTTATAGAACTCTCTGTAGAAAACTTTTCTCTTCCAATCACTATCTATACGCAGTCACATTTCATAACCGCCAAGGCGGCAGCCAGCCGTATGGTTAAGCAAGGTCACGGGGTGATCATCATACATACGCCAAGTGCCAGCCGGATAAGCCCCGTTTTTGCGGGTGGCTTGGCACCAGCTTGGGCAGCAATGGAAGCGCTCTGCCGCTCTCTGTCCGTGGAATGCGGACAGCACGGAGTATGGTCGGTTTGCTTGCTTACGACTGCTATACCGGAGACACCGCTTATTAACGAACTCATGGAAAGTCGAGGAAAAGCACACGGTACCACTTTTGAGCAATTCCGTGCTTCCATGGAAAGTTTGACGCACAGGAAGCGCTTAACTACGCTTGATGAGCTGACAAACGCGGCGGTCTTCGTAGCCTCTGATGAAGGCAGGGTGATAACCGGAACCATTCTTAACCTCACCGCGGGGATGATTGTATAATCAAATCTAAAACTCCGTAATTACTAATGCGAAAAACATCTATCTGTTTTCTACTAGCTGTGATAAGCCTGGCCTCTTGCAAAAATAATACTCAAAAAAAACATACCTCAACAAAAAAAACTATGACTATGACAACAGCAGATTTCACCACTACGTTCGTGGTTGACCAAACTCCCGAAGAAGTATTCAACGCCATCAATAATGTTCGTGGTTGGTGGTCGGAAGAAATTGAAGGCAGCACAGACAAACTTAATGATGAGTTTAACTACCATTACAAAGACGCCCACATTTCGAAAATGAAATTGATAGAAGTGATCCCAAATGAAAAGGTCGTTTGGCTTGTCATGGAAAACTATTTTAATTTCACCAAAGACAGTAGCGAATGGAAGGGTACAAAAGTCAGTTTTGAAATCTCTAAAAAGAATAATCAAACGCAGCTCCGCTTCACGCATCTGGGCTTAGTTCCCGAATATGAATGTTACAATGTTTGTAAGGAAGGCTGGAGCAATTATATCAACAATAGCTTGCCCAGTTTGATTGCGACTGGAAAAGGGAAACCTAATCCCAAGGAAGGCGGCTTCAATGCCCAGCTAATCGAAAAATGGGAACTCGATAAGAAATAAAACTTGGTTGCTTAAAAATTTCACTTCTTCCATTTTGGTAAACAAAACTCCGAAGGAAGCATTCGATGCCATCATGAATATTCTTAGATGGTGGACAGAAAATTTGGAAGGCAGCTCAACAATTCGCGCAATCGTAAAAATACACCCGACAGGGTGATATGATTGTACAAGGCAAAGTATCAAATTGTATCATCTTCAAAGAGAAAACAAGACTCTTACTGATGAAGCAATATCTTTCGATTTCATATTGTAACTGGTGGAGAGGTCCATCTATATTGGCTATTGCAATAATAGTGATGCTATTCAAGTGCGAGCCGGAAAAAAAATTACCTGACATCGATTACCTCGGTCAAAAACCTCCGGGCATGGTGGCTGAAATATTTGCTCCCGGTCTTATCAGCACGAATTCCTATGAACACAGTGCCCCTGCTTTCTCACCGGACGGCAGCATAGTGCTCTGGACTGTGGTTGACAAGGACTACCGTGCTTCAATGTTCCAAATGAAATACGAACAGGGAAAGTGGTCAACACCTAACAGGCCTTCATTTGCTGATAGTACAGCCGATGATTATTATCCTGCTTTTTCGGCAGACGGAAAAAAATTATACTTCGGCTCCCGAAGGAAAGCACCTTCGGGTTATCCAGGTACCGACATGCGAATTTGGGAGGTAGAACGAAACCAAAACGACTGGAAAGAGCCAATGCCATTTGATACAGTTGTTTCAAAAGGAAAGGAGTATGCACATTCAATAACAAAAAACGGGACCCTGTATTTCTCGGTTGCGCCTGTTGATGGAATGAGCATGAATATTCAAAAGGCGGAAATGAAAAATGGAAGCTATACAAAACCAGTTTTGCTTCCGTATAGCATCAATAGCGTTGGTTACGAAGACGGTCCGTATATCGCGCCCGATGAGAGTTTCCTGATCGTTGAATCGCAAAGACCAGAAGGAACAGATGGGAGCCTGGATTTATACATCTCTTTTAAAATTAAAGAGGATCATTGGACAGTTCCTATCAACATGGGACCAAGGATCAATTCAGCGTTCAGCGAGAGATTTGCCCGCTTGTCACCCGATGGAAAGTACTTGTTTTTTGGCAGTAGCAGAAACCAATCTTCTGTTAATTGGGGGTTCGACATTTACTGGATCGATGCCAAAGTCATCGAGGAGTTGAAAAGCGAGCAATTAGCTCAAAGCGCAATGGATCAGCCATTAGGAGAAGGAATAATAAACGCGTTACATAAAGACGACAGTGAAGGCGCTGCTGGTTTGTTAAAACAGTGGCTCGCTCTGCATCCAAACAGTGTAGATGCCACGGTAATCTATAGCTCCATGTTACGAAAGATGACTCATTACCCTGAGGCCGAGAAATTGCTGGAAAGCAACGCATCGATATGGAATAAAAATGCAAGCATTATCATGGAAATGGCGCTTGTAAAGTACGGTATGAACAAAGATGATGAGGCTGTCAGGTTATTGTCACCAATCTTGACGGATGGGGAGCATCAAAGAGACCGGTACATGTACGTGGCAAATGCGTTGCTGCCGATGGGGATGTTTCAGAAAAGCGACGAATATTTTACAAAAGCAATGGCCATCCATTCGAACATGTTCGAATACTTCAGACGAGCGCGTGCGTATGCGCTCGTTGATGAAAAGGACAAAGCATTCGATAATTTGCGGAAAGCGCTAGACCAAGGCTACACTTCAAAACAAGATTTTGAAAATGAAAAAGGATTTGCAACGCTGAGGTCTGATGCGAGATGGCGGGAGTTGGTGGAGAAATTGCGGTGATGACAAGGTTTATTGAGTGGGCTTAGGGTTGTGGAGGAAAGTGAAAACTGAACACCGCGTTGGGTGTTGATGCTGGGGTGGCAAAAGCAATAGGATCAATCGATTTTTTGATGCGCTAAGCGCCAGAAAAGTTAAAATTTATCATCCTCTATACTAACCACGTTTACCGAAATTGCTAAATTTCTGTATGAATATTCGTGACCTCGTTTTTTCAGCCAACCTTCAAGGATTGAATAGTATATTAAGTGCTCATCCCGAATTAGCCAACGCAGAACTTTCATTACCGGATAACCCGGCCACAGCGCATCCACTGCATCGCATTTGTGATGGCGTTTTCTCCGAACATTATTCAGAAGAGACTGGATTGGAAATGGCGAAAATATTCCTGAACTACGGAGCTCATGTAAATGTCGATAGTATGGATGGAAAAGATTCGCCGCTAACAGCAGCGTGTAGCTTAGGTTGTGATCAACTTGCTCTTTTCTATATTCAACAAGGAGCCCGCATAGGTCACAGGGGTTGTCATGGAGGAACAGCGTTACACTGGGCTTCGTGGTGTGGTCGCGATGGTGTTGTTGAGAACCTGGTAAAGCTGAATCCTGACATCAACCAAAAGTGTATTGACTTCAAATCCACGCCTTTATTTTGGGCTACTCACGGATACAAATTTGGAGGAATTGATAACCGTTATCACCAGATCAATTGTGCCCGAATACTTCTAGATCATGGCGCGGATCCTTCCATTCCGAATTTTGAAGGCTATCTCCCGCAACAACTTATCGAGGAGGAGAATAAGGAATTTTTTGAATTATTCCGTAAAGGATGAATTAATGGCGACCTGCACAATGTGTGTTGGGCTTACGCTGATACAGGTGACACAATCTCTTGGTAGGAGGAAATATATGTGCTATGCATGCCGATAAAGAACGGGTGAGTAAAGAAACTGTTGCAAAATATGCGACAGTTCAAAATACAACCAATCTCCAATATCGGTTGTCTAAAGGCTAAATCCAATCTCAACGATATATGCTTAAGGCCTTCGCCCTATTTTTTTCAGTTATTGGCCTTTTTTCGGCTACCGCGCAATCAGATGACCAAAACCGTTGTGAAATCAGAAGAACAGAAAACATCGATCATTTCGAACACTGGCTTTATTCAAAACAGGTCAACTTTGCTACAATGCTGACTACGACATATACAATCCCCGTAGTCGTGCATGTATTACATGTGGGTGAGCCGGTGGGTGAGGGGTTTAATTATTCAGCGGGGCGAATTGCGTCTCAAATCAGAACATTGAATGAAGATTTTAGAAGGAAAGAAGGTACACCTGGTTTTAATTCCCATCCTAATGGCGAGGATTCGCAGATAGAATTCGTATTGGCGCAAATCGACCCGGACGGAAATCCGACCAATGGCATCGTGCGTATAGACAGAAATTTAATTTCCCCACCTACTGGCATAAGTGACTTTATTACGTTGTGTTCCAAGTACAGTTATTGGAACCCGGAAAAATATCTGAACATTTGGTGCCTCGATGTAGGCCTCCACGGTATATATACTGGAAAAAGCAGTTTTCCGGTCTCTGATCTCGAAGGCCTTCCGACACAAAACGAAGATCTCGAAGGTGATGGCATTTTCATTAATGCAATTAATTTCGGACAAGGTGAAACCAACACTATTCCAAATCTTGATATGGGCAGAACGCTGACGCACGAAATGGGGCACTTCCTGGGATTATTACACACTTTCGGGCCACCTGGTAATTGTAACTATAGTGACTACTGCGATGATACTCCGCCAATAAGTTCAGCTACAAACGGATGCCCTTCAGAAAAACCTGTTGCTTGTGACGGTCGTCCGGCCATGATTGAAAATTATATGGACTATTCTTACGACATGTGCATGAATATTTTCACAAAAGATCAGACCGCACGAATGCACCTTGTACTGGAAAACAGCCCGCGAAGAAAATCATTGCTTACTTCACCTGTAATAAACAGGCCCGAAGAGGATGTAACCGGAAGTCAGGATGATATCGCTCATGTAATTAAAATATATCCTAACCCGGCAACGGATAAACTTTATATTTCAGTTGATGAAAAATTCCAGGGTATTGATGTTGACGTAATAGCGCATACACTTTTGGGTAAAGTGGTATTTAAAAAAAAAATTAAGATGACAGAGACCGGACTTGAAATACCAGTTTCAGAAGTATGTGAGAAATTTATCATACTGGCTATCGAAGGAAGGGGATTATCCCACAAACAATTAATTATAATCAATTGAAGGAAATGCTGAACTAAACGTGTAGATGAAATACTACTTTCGGTGTCTTTCGCCAATATTTTTCGAGGGCGGATTACCTCTCTTAAAATAACAGGGTGAATCGCCAGTGTATAAACATCTATAAATTTTGGCTTACAATCCGTCTGATTCGGTGTCACGGTGAAACCGCATTTCACTGGGCTTCGTGATGTAGCCGCGACGTTGTTGTTGAGAACCTGGTAAAGGTGAATCCTGACATCAATCAAAAGTGTATTGACTTCAAATCCACACCTTTATTTTGGCTACTCACGGATTCAAATTTGGAGGAATGGATAACCGCTATCACCAGGTCAATTGTGCGCGAATACTGCTAGATCATGGAGCGGATCCTTCCATTCCGAATATTGAAGGCTATCTCCCGCAACAACTTATCGAGTTGGAGAATAAGGAATTTTTTTAATTATTCCGTAAAGGAGGAATTTAACGTGTTGATTTGAATGTGCAATCGCGTACTACCTTCACTTTCCGCTGTGTCCAAAAACGCGTTAATTCATATAATGGACCCCATTCAACTCATTTTTTTCCGCTGCCATTTTTCTCGAAAATTAAAAGGCAATCTCTAGCGACTGCCTCATGATATGATTTAAGGAAATCAGAAGCCTAAAAAAAAAATTACTTCAAATGGTAACGTGTAATGCGGTCACGACACTAAGGTCATTTCCATATAACGCTTTACCCTTTATGACAAATAAAAAATTACTGTATCTCGGTTTTGTGGCCAAAACCTGGATAATTGTTGTGATTACGTGTGGTTCGTTGGTCAGTACGTTGACCTGCCTTGGTCAGAGCTTCGTGAACGACTGGGAGGTCAACCATGGAGGGTCACAATGGAAACCTACTCGGAGTATGACGGTTAACGTTGACAACGGTGACAGTTATGCAATCCAAAGGGAATCCCTTTTCCCCCTCAGTGCGACCTGGAGCGTCATGAAATACAACAAAAATGGGCACCTAGTTTGGCAAGTTCCATATGTCGTCAGTGACGATGAATTTGTGTTCGCCAGGTCCCTCGTATATAAAAATGGGGCTGTTTTTGTCATAGGTACAATAGGAGGAGATCACCATCATTATCCAGCGGCAAGTCACAATCGCGCTGTCGTCATCAAATTTATTGATGCTGGTGATTCCGGCATTCAATCCTGGTCTCGACAGTTTGTCCTTATAGATTCCGGCCCATGCCAGGTGAATGCAATAGTTTCTGACCCTGTTGGGTCCGGCGTAATTTTTACAGGTAGGGCATTAGGCGCAACTACTCCGAATCATGTTGAAATGAGGACTGTTAAAATAGATGGTGACGAGGGGAATACAATTTGGGCAAATACTTATGACCTGGGCGTCGATATGACGCCCCACCCTGAACCCATAATGATTGCTACCGACCGTGCGGGAAATACTTATGTGACAGGGGCATCGGGAGACCTTCCCACCGAACCCGACTACTTAGGGCCTACTAGTCTATTTGTAATCAAGTACAATAGCGCTGGAGATTTTCAATGGATTAATAAACTCACAGAGCCGGGTTATAGCAACTACGGCTACGACATTGAGGCCGACGATACAGGTGTGTATGTGTTGGGTCAAAAAATGTACTCAGGGTCCATATCTACATTGGGCATAAGGGGCTTCGTCACGCTTACAAAATTCGATCTGACCGGAACCGTTGAACCAGTCTGGAATATCCAGATTCCATGTCGATTCAGAGATGGGACAATTGAACGGGAAGTTCTTGCCGTAGATCCGGTAGGTTCGTCCGTGTACATCGCCTACGATAACGAGGACGAGGATATTGTGAACGTTGAGAAATATAGCGCTGACGGAGGAATATTACAATGGACTCGTGAAACCGAACGATATGAGCGTGTTCGGTCACTTAATTTTGATGGAAATGGTACTGTCATTCTGGGTGTAAATAAGGCCCCGGCTTCATCCGCCTTATATGCATACACCGAAACAGGAGACCCTATTGATCAAATAACACTGACCACTTATACGCTAGGTGATATGATTGTCGACAATGACCATCGCATTCATCTTAAAGGGTCCCGATCTCTTCCCGGTTCAAATCCCAATTTTGTGTCACAATTTTCATTTACAGAACCTGATCCACTATTTGATCTGGTTCGACAGTTCGAACGGCTTGAGGTTGATCTTTATCGGCATGGTTACGAAGAATGCTGGACGGGCTTCAACATAAATTGGAACTGTTTCAGGCGTCCGTTTTGCTCGGATCCTCAACTATATGCCGAGATGTTTTATGAGGACAAACTGGTATGGGAATCTAAATTCACGAAACCCCTAGACGCACAGCTACCCAAAACCCAGAATTTCAGGACCTTCTCGTTGCAGGTGATGGATGGGCAGAACTATAGTGAAGTGCTGCACATTGATGATAACCTGGCTAAGGCTGGTGTTTCACAAATATCTTTTAAAACAGACGCAAAGGAACTTTCTCTTTCCTTGCAAATGGAGACGAATGGTGTTGAGCTGCCTGTTACCATATCCTTCTTAAATAACAAGGGTGCTGTTATCAGGGAAGAAAAATTCACAGCACCTTTTACAGCGATATTTTCCGACAAACTCGCTGAGCAGGTCGCCAGCATTTCACTTACAGGTCTGGAGGTAATGTCGCTGAGCTATTATCCTAATCCTTCGTCAGGTCAGTTTAAGGTGTCAATTGATAAAGCAATTAAACTTCCCGCAGAATTGAGCATTTATGACATGCAGGGTCTGAAAATTTATAACGATATCTTGACCACGCATGAGGCGTCAGTCGTCCTTAGCAATCCAAAAGTCGGGCTGCACATTCTTCAGCTAAAAAGTGATCAGGCGATCAGGCGCGACTTGATTCAGATAAAGTAGAAAATCGGAAAACCAATTGAACACAAAGGGAGATTGAATCGTAGGAATGTTGCATTAATAAAAGAACAAATCTTACGGGTCATCATTTTTTTTAGATTGTCCAATACTTTGTAAGTGTCAAAAAATGTGTGACAAATCAGTATGCTCATTTCAGATTACATATTTATAAGTTCACGGGCTTCTTTTACCGATTTAGGTCGCCGATAGGAATTATTATTTATGCAAAAACACATTTCTTACCTTTTGTGGTCTCTTGCCTTTTGCGGTTGTCAGTCGGACGAAGCAATAACCGCTTACGAGCCTAAACTTGACTACTACGTGGAGTCGTATGACATTCCGGATCTTGGATTTCAACCTCAGCTCAAGGTGACTTATGAATACAATTCATCGGGTAAATTGAGCAAGTCTCGTGTATCAAGTTATCATCCTGATTTGAAATCGTTCGATGAACTGCGACATGTTGATTTCATTTATTCAGATAACGGGCTAAGCAAAATTGTTGGATATTTACCTGATGAAATCAACCCTTACCTGGAATACACTTATGAATATTTCTCTGATGGCCGGGTTTCAAAGATCAAGGAAACTAACACTAGCATTGGAATAAATTCAGAAGCGAACTTCGCATATGATCAAACAAATCAGTCCACCAAAGTTTCGTATACCTTCTCTAATGGCGGAAGTTTTGAATATGAATTTCACGTGAGTGATGGAAATGTGGTTACCGACAAAACAACACGTGGTTCTCAGTTGTGTAGCGACGGACAGTATACTTACGATGACGGTATTAATCCCTTTAAGAATTTGGGATATACGGATTACTTACTCACGAACTTATCGGCAAATAACAAGGTCTCCGAAAACATCAATCACATAAATTGTTCGTTTCCGTCTGTTATACCGGAGTCTTATTCATACGAATATGATGATCGGGGATATCCTACTTTAATTACAACGTTTTATAAATCCGGATCGAACGTTGTCAGAAGTCAAAAGGAAATTTTTTATAACTAGACTTGCTCCCTGCAGAATGATGTAGCCGTCACGGGATCCTTCGCATTGCGCGGCCCTCACACGTTCCTAGGAGTGGAGTGAGGCGGTTCTTCCAGATTGTCAAAATATCCTCCTTTTTTTATTTGTTTAAATCGGCTAACATTCACCCAAAGTATGTTTTGATATGTTGCAAGAAATCTAAGTTGCCTGGCGTTTCAAAAAGTCGTTTATTCATCTCTTATGAATCAAGTCAATCTCACCAAATCACAAGCTCGAAAAATCATCCTGCACGCGGCAGGATTAACAAAACGTGGCCAGTTCGGCAAAGGCAAGCAGGCCGTCTATAAACTCATCGATCATCTGGGTTTTGTTCAGATCGACACGATTTACGTTGTCGAGCGCGCACATCACCATGTCATTGTATCACGCGTACCTGACTATAAACCGGAATGGCTAGACCAACTTCAGGCTGATGGAAAGATCTTCGAATTCTGGACCTATGCAGCGGGATACCTTCCCATGCACGACTTTCGCTTCTCGCTGCCGGTGAAAGAAAGCTTTTTGGCCAGAAGAAAAACCTTGACGCTAGCAGAAATCAATCTGATGAAGAAGATACTCGACAGAATTTCGAGAGAAGGGCCACTCATGGCGCGGGATTTTGAAAATGATCGCGTCACAAAAAGTTCGGGATGGTGGGACTGGCGTCCATCGAAGCTGGCACTCGAGAGGCTGCACTTTGACGGAAGATTGATAACGATCCGAAAGAAAAATTTTCAGAAAGTATATGATCTGTCTGAGAATATAATCGCACGAGACATTGATACGACTATGCCCACAGCGGAGGAATTTGCCAGGCATGTGATCAGACGCTCACTAAAGGCGTTGGGTATTGCATACTTGAAAGATATCGCCTACCGGGGTCGATATGTAAAAAATTCAGTAAAGGAAGAATTGGAAAAACTTGTAGATGAAGGTGAAGTTTGTAAAGTAGAAGTAAAAGGTCTGACAAGTGCACCTCTCTATATGCTTTCCGAATATAAAGGCAGGAAGATTGCGTTGTCCGGTGATGCATTTATTCTCTCTCCGTTCGATGTGTTGAATGTGTATAGACATCGTCTGAAAAACTTTTTTGACTTCGACTATCAGGTAGAATGTTTTGTGCCTCAGCCAAAGCGGAAGTATGGATATTTTTCGTTACCGGTATTAGTAGGTGATACGTTCGTTGGTAGAATGGATTCAAAGGCCGACCGAAAGCAACGGACACTAACCGTCCAAAATCTTCACTTCGAGTCACTCAAACTTACGAGACCGACGGTTGTTAAGGTCTGTGATGCAATTAAAGCCTTTGCGAGATTCAATCAATGCGAAATAATTGTTATTAAAAAATCAAATGATCAGACACTATTAAAAGCGATCCGGAAAGCGGTATCGTGATTTTTAAATTTTCTTTTCCACAGTGTGTTTAAGCTGGAAACTCCTGCGACGACGTGAATGTTAGGGGGAAATACGCGAGGTATGATAACCGAAGAAATGTGTTTGCATGGAACTTCCTCATGAAGTAAAGTAGCGATCTACTTTCAACTATATCTCACCCTTTCAGGACTTTAGTTTACGCTTCATTTCTAAACGCAGGGCTGCACCCTGCGTTTATGATAACACCCTTTCAGGGTTGCAGCTCATCTTGGTTGACAGCGATTCGTTATGATTTTATATATTGTGCAAGACAACGTTCTATTAGTGTCTGCGCTGTTTAGATATATTAGTTTGAAACCTTAAAGGATGTAATAAATTAATTAGTCCCCTTGCTACATGAAAAAAGAATTGCAATTGAAAGATCAGGTTGGCATAATTACTGGCGCCGCTTCTGGATTGGGATTGGCAATCGCTAAAAAATTATCGAGCGAAGGTCTTACACTCGCTTTATTCGATATCAATGCCAGGAATCTTGAAATGGTTCAGGCACAATTATCTGGAAAATCCGAAGTCTATGCGATAGACCTGACAAAGGAAGAACAGGTCAAGGCACAAATTAATAAAATAGGCGAACGGCTGGGAAGGATTGATATATTGATAAACAGCGCGGGAATAACTGGTAAAACAGGAGTAAAGACGCATGAGGTAGCAACGGATGAGCTACGCTCAGTATGGGAAGTAAACTTCATGGCGGCTTTTTATTCGTCAAAATATGTCATTCCCTGGATGCTCCAAAATAACTACGGACGCATTCTTCACATTGCTTCTATTGCTGGCAAGGAAGGAAATGCAGGAATGCTTGCTTATTCATCTTCTAAAGCGGCCGTGATTGGCATGACGAAGGTACAGGGCAAGGAATACGCTCAAACGGGTATTACGATTAATGCACTGGCACCAGCCGTAATCCGGACTGCCATGGTCGATGCTATGCCCCCGGATCATGTCAAAGTTCTCACTGATAAAATACCCATGAACAGGTGTGGTACGTTGGATGAAGCTGCCAACTGTGCTGCCTTTATCGTTTCTCCACAAAACAGTTTTACGACAGGTTTCACTTTTGACCTTTCCGGAGGACGTGCTACCTATTAATCAATCCCGAGAATTTCCAATCAATTCGTTAATGATAGAATCACCAACGTTTAACAACAAAAATTAAAAGTCAGATACCATGAAACAAACTATCGATACAAAGGACATCCCGGTTGGCGTAGTAGGATTGGGGTTGATGGGCTGCAGTATTACAACTTGTTTGCTGATGGCCAATCATCCCGTCGTAGCTGTCGCTTCACTCCCCTCAGATCTGGATCATGCTTCGGATCGTATCCGGGACCATCTACAGGGAGCTTATCACGAAGGCCTTACTCACAGAGAGCCGCAGTATTACCTGTCGAATCTTAAAATTACCAGTGACTATAAAAATCTTGCGGATTGCAGACTAGTCCTGGAGTGCACCATTGAAGACCTGGATATTAAAAAATCAGTCTATGCCAAAATTTCGATAGCTTTCTTTATTTCAAAGTCTCCTTTTACTAGG